>CANOFI010000012.1 GCA_947565255.1 uncultured Lachnospiraceae bacterium | reverse complement strand
GGGCGATGGACTGCCTTTAGAAATAAGTATATACTAAGCTTTTATTTCAATATCAGGGCTTGTGCAATATATACAATAAGTATTTGCGAAATTCTTATTCCACTATCAGAGTCTGGTTTATCTATACAAAAATGAAGCGACTTCAAATTGGAGCGGAGTTTTTGTATAGATAAACCAGACTCGTCACTCCGAATAAGACTTTCACGATTCCCTGAATAGATACAAGAACGAAAGGAGCCACCCATATGGAAAATACCCCCAGCTGTTGTTCAAACAGGCAGAAAAAGCGTTCGCCCGAGGAATACAAAGACCTGGTGCACCGGTTAAACCGGATAGAAGGCCAGGTGCGCGGAGTAAAAAAAATGGTGGATGATGAGACTTACTGCGTCGATATTCTGACCCAGGTATCCGCGGTCCAGGCCGCCCTCAACAGTTTTAGCAAAGTGCTTCTGGCAAACCATATCCGTACCTGTGTTGCAGAGGATATCCGTGAGGGAAAGGACGAGGTCATTGATGAGCTGGTAACAACACTGCAAAAAATAATGAAATAAGAAAAACAGGGCAACCTATTAGTGAGCTTACGAAGAAAGAAGGTGCAAAAAATTGGAGCAGTATCATGTTACGGGTATGAGCTGCGCAGCCTGCAGTGCAAGAGTGGAAAAGGCAGTAGGCAGTGTCAAAGGGGTTACAGGCGTCTCAGTCAGTCTGCTGACAAATTCCATGGCTGTGGAAGGAAGCGTTTCGTCCCAGAATGTGATCGAAGCAGTAGAGAAAGCCGGATACGGGGCAAGTGTAAAGGGACAGGAAAAGGAAAAGAAGGCAGCAGGTGAGCATGCTGAGGACAAGGAAACACACAAATTAAAAAACAGACTGCTTGTATCTCTCTTTTTTCTGGCAGTGCTGATGTACCTGTCCATGGGACATAAAATGTGGGGATGGCCGCTGCCGGAGGCTTTTGCGGAAAATATGCTGGCAATGTCTGTGGCGGAGATGCTTCTGACAATTGTGATTATGGTCATCAACCAAAGGTTTTTTATCAGCGGATTCCGGGGGCTGCTTCACAAATCTCCTAATATGGATACGCTGGTGGCACTGGGCGCAGGCGCGGCGTTTGTCTACAGTGCGTATGCCTTATTTGCCATGACCTTTGCCGTTATGGAGCGGGACATGGAGCTGGCGCATCATTACATGCATGATTTGTATTTTGAATCTGCCGGTATGATTCTTACGCTGATTACCCTTGGAAAGGTTTTGGAGTCCTATTCAAAAGGCAGGACAAAGGATGCACTCAGGAGCCTGATGGAGCTGGCGCCGCAAAATGCCACGCTGATAAGAAATGGCGAGGAAATCACCGTACCGATTGACCAGGTGCAGAAAGGGGATATTTTTGCGGTGCATCCCGGCGAGGGCATTCCGGTGGACGGAATGATTCTGACCGGTCATGCTTCGGTGAATGAGGCAGCGCTGACCGGGGAAAGCATTCCGGTGGACAAAAAGGAGGGCGATCTGGTATCGGCGGCAACCACGAACCAGGACGGATATATTACCTGTGAGGCGCGCAGAGTCGGCGAGGATACAACGCTTTCCCGCATTATTCGGCTGGTCAGTGATGCTGCGGCGACGAAGGCGCCGATTGCCAAAATAGCAGACAAGGTATCGGGGATTTTTGTACCCTGTGTCATTGGTGTGGCGCTCGTTTCCCTGCTTGTCTGGCTTATGGCGGGCAAAGATACCGGCTATGCCCTGGCAAGGGCAATTTCCGTGCTGGTAATCAGCTGTCCGTGCGCGCTTGGGCTGGCGACCCCGGTTGCCATCATGGTCGGCAGCGGCAAAGGCGCCAGAAACGGCATTTTATTCAAAAATGCCGCAGCGCTGGAGGAAACGGGAAAGACACAGATTGTTGTGCTGGATAAGACCGGAACGATTACCAGGGGCCAGCCGGCGGTTACGGATGTAATACCCGGGGAGGGTATTACAAGGGAGCAGCTGCTGAAAACGGCAATGGCCCTGGAGTGCCGCAGCGAGCATCCGCTTGCAAGGGCAGTCATGGCGTATGGCGAGGAAGAGAATATTCCGGTGCCGGAGATAGAAAACTTCCGGGCCGTTGCGGGAAATGGACTGACGGGAATCATCGGCGGACGCAGGGCGGCGGGGGGAAAGGCGGAATTTATCTGCGAAATGGGTAAAATTCCGGATAAACTGCAAAAGAAGGCAGAGGAGCTTGCATCGGAGGGAAAGACGCCGCTGTATTTTATGGAAAACAGCGTGCTTCTGGGATGTATTGCGGTTGCGGACGTGATTAAGGAGGAGAGCCCGCAGGCAGTCAAAGAACTAAAGAATATGGGGATGCAGGTGGTCATGCTGACCGGCGACCATGAAAGGACAGCGAGGGCAATCGGAGAACAGGCAGGGGTGGATTTGGTTATCGCCAATGTTCTCCCGGATGAAAAAGAGCAGGAAGTAAGAAGACTGAAGGAGAAGGGCAGAGTGGTCATGGTGGGGGACGGCATCAACGATGCTCCGGCGCTTACAAGTGCGGATATCGGAATGGCAATCGGAGCCGGCACGGACGTCGCCGTGGAGGCAGCAGACGTGGTACTCATGAAAAGCAATTTGATGGACATCCCGGCAGCAATCCGGTTGAGCCGCGCAGCGCTTCGTAACATTCACCAGAACCTCTTTTGGGCATTTTTTTATAATACGATTGGAATTCCGCTGGCGGCGGGTGTCTGGATTCCAATATTCGGCTGGAAGCTGAATCCCATGTTCGGGGCGGCGGCTATGGGGCTGTCGAGCTTTTGCGTGGTGAGCAATGCCCTCAGGCTCAATCTGGCGGATATCCGCAGTACGAAAAAAGACCATATCCGCAGGGGAAATGTGAAGAAACAGTTGGCAATAGAAACGAAACAAACAACAAAAACAGAAAAGGAGACGAAGCAAATGGAAAAGGTAATGAAAATTAAAGGAATGATGTGCGGACACTGTGAGGCAAGGGTGAAAAAAACGCTGGAGGCAATCGATGGCGTGGAAAGTGCGCGGGCGGACCATGAAAAAGGGGAAGCCGTCATCACACTGTCATCGGATGTATCAGATGCGATGCTAAAGGCGGCAGTGGAAGCCGAGGATTATGCCGTGCTGGAGGTACGATAAAAAATTTTGAAAATAATCAGGGATTTACCGGGATATCGCTTTCATCCACTATATATAGAAGAATAATACAAGATGTTGTATTGTTATACAGTGGTTGTACAGTGTTCCCGCAACTCCCTGATTTTTTTATAGGATAATGCATTGCAATGCAGAAAGGATTGCCCGGTAAAGCGAGGGTGTTCTGCCAGACATTCTGAAAACGGTTTTTCCCGGAAACTATGAGAAATACATTGACAAATGACACGGGATATGGTATACCCGAAATGAGAGAATACAGCATTATATTGTATTAATTGTTTGCACAATATACGCAATTTACAGATGCATTTTTGGAAATACAGGCATTTTTTAACCGCAGGCGGAAAGACTTGGCGGGTTTATGAAACTTTACAATGAATCATTATTTATAATAAAAAACAGCAGGAAAGAGGAGGAAAACAATGGAAAGATACTATCAACCGGAGATTGAATGCGCTTCACAGGAGCAAATCCGTGCATGGCAGAGCGAACGGTTAAGAACACAGGTACAGAATGTGTGGGACCATGTGCCGATGTACCGGGAAAGGATGGAGGCCAAAGGCATCACGCCTGCGGATATCCAGTCGGTGGATGATTTACATAAGCTGCCGTTTACGGAAAAGGATGACTTAAGAGACCAGTATCCGTACGGACTTCTGGCGCGTCCGCTGAAGGACTGTGTCCGCATCCAGTCCACCAGCGGAACGACCGGCAGGCGTGTTGTTGCATTTTATACGCAGCACGATTTGGATTTGTGGGAGGAATGCTGCGCACGGGCAATCGTTGCGGCAGGCGGGACGGACGAGGACGTCTGCCATGTCTGCTATGGATACGGCCTTTTTACCGGAGGTCCCGGTCTGAACGGTGGTTCCCATAAGGTAGGCTGTCTGACGCTGCCGATGTCATCGGGCAACACAGAACGGCAGATTCAGTTTATGACGGACCTTGGTTCCACGATTCTCTGCTGTACGCCTTCCTATGCAGCCTATCTGGCTGAGAGCATTCATGAAAGCGGTGTGCGTGACCAGATTAAGCTGAAAGCCGGTATTTTTGGTGCGGAGGCATGGACCGAGGAGATGCGCCATGATATTGAGGAAAAGCTGGGAATCAGGGCATATGATATTTATGGGCTGACAGAAATTTCCGGTCCCGGCGTTTCATTTGAATGTTCGGCACAGACGGGCATGCATGTCAACGAAGACCATTTCATTGCTGAAATCATCAACCCGAAGACAGGCGAGGTACTAAAGGACGGCGAAAAGGGAGAACTGGTGTTTACCAGCATTACAAAAGAGGCATTTCCGCTGCTTCGTTACCGCACGCGCGATATCTGTATCCTGAGCAGGGAAAAATGCTCCTGCGGAAGAACGCATGTAAAAATGACCAAGCCGCTCGGAAGAAGCGACGACATGCTGATTGTCAAGGGAGTGAATGTATTCCCGTCCCAGATTGAGACTGTACTGATGAATAAGGGATATCCGGCGAACTATCAGATTATTGTGGACCGTGTCAATAACAGCGACACCATTGAGGTGCAGGTGGAGATGACACCGGAAATGTTCTCCGACAATTTGAGTACCATTGCGGATAAGGAGAAAGAGCTTGTAGGCGGACTGAAGGCGATGCTTGGAATTTATGCAAAGGTTACACTGGTGAATCCAAAGAGCATAACCAGAAGTGAAGGAAAAGCCGTTCGCGTAATTGATAAACGGAATTTGTATAAAGGATGATGGAAAGGAGGAAGTTGTATGACAGTAAAACAGATTTCTGTATTTCTTGAAAATAAACCAAATAAACTTGCAGAGTTTACCACCTGCCTCTCCAGCCAGAATATCGATCTTCGGGCGCTTTCTGTGGCCGAGGCTTCTGATTTCGGTATTATCAGGGTGATTGTGGACGATGTATACAATGCGGTGACGCTTTTAAAGGATGCAGATTATATCTGCTCCATTACAGAGGTTCTGGCAATAGAAGTCAGTGATGAGGCGGGAGGGCTTGCGAAAATGATTTCTGTGCTTGGCCGCGGGGGCATTAATGTAGAATATATGTACACAATTACGACAAGTGCAAAAGACGTGGCCTATATGATTACCAAGGTCAATGATAATGCAAAGGCAGCGGAGGTTCTAAAGGAAAACGGAATCCGTATGGTATGCCATAAGGAACTGATGAAATAGAAAAAAAGGAAAAAAAGACTGGGATGGCAGAAGTCAGGAAACTTTGCTGTCCCAGCTTTTTTATGTTTGTACATGTTTTTGCGGCAGCTTTATCCGAGTCCCAATAAATGTCCGGCATTATCGCAGAAAATTTTCTGCAATTCTTCTTCTGCAAGACCGCAGCTTTTCAGCTTCCGGACACATGCTTTCTGGTCGGCCCAGGGACAATCCGTGGCAAACAAAATCCTATCGGCTCCGTGCTTTCGGATGATACGCACAAGCTGCGCATCGGAAACCTGAAGGATGGAGTATGCGGTGTCAAGATATACGTTCTGTCCGCAGAGCTTTGCTTCTGCCTCATCATAGTGTTCGTTATTTCCCAGATGTGCCAGGACGAGCTTTCTGGGTGATACATCCTTTAGTACATCCAGAATCATGTCCGGCGTACAATACTCCATATCCGGCGTATAGGGGTCGTAACCGGTGTGGGTGGAAACCAGAAGATCCAGTTCCGAGGCGGTATAGAGTATGCGCTTATAGCGGATGTCAGAAAAAAAGATTCCCTGGTAATTCGGATGTAGTTTAATTCCGCAAAAGCCTTCCTGTTTTATCAGTGCAAGATGCTCCTTATAGTTTTCATCCGCAGGATGGATGCCTGCCAGGGAAATCAGCCTTTTTTCCGAATGTGCCGGAAATCTCTCATTGATCTCTGAGGCAAAACGCAGAATCGAATCAAACTGACGCACATCTGTGACCACCGGCAGCACGACACTGAGGTCAATTCCGCCCGCTTCCATAGAGGAGCACAGACCGGAAATCGTTCCGTCCATTGTCGGTTTGGAATGAATGACAGAAGAGAGCGTGTCCAGTGCGCGGGAAGCGATTTTCTCCGGAAAAATGTGTGTGTGGAAATCAATCATCATAAAAACACCTCTATCTATACGATAACAGCTATAACAGCCAAAACGAATCAGAAAGTAGAAACGCTTTTTTTCGCTACTGCTAATGATAGTATAAAAAAAATAATATGTCAACGCTTTTGCGCATATATTTTACTTGATTTTTTGAGCGATATAGAATATATTACTAGTGTACCCATGCGAGACAGCTTTCGTTAGTTCGAAACCGGTGCACGATAGAGAGGAGAATGATACTATGAGTCTGATGGATTATGAGAAGGCATGTAAATTAGGAAAAAAGGATTACCAGGTGCGGCTGATGCGGGGGCAGCAGCCTACCATTAAAGTGCTGGACGATATTCTTCCCTGTGACCATCATTACGCGGAGGTTTCTCTCGGAACGGTGCAGATTCCCATGGAGCGGATTGTCGGGACGAAAACCGGAGGCAGGAGCAATGCATTTTCCGGAAGCTTTATGCCGATTCTGAGTGAAAATACTGAGTTTGCAGCAAAATGGGCAAATTTGAGCACCAGCCTTGCGGAGGAAGGAATCCACGATTCCATCAAGGCTTATGAATATATGAATGAATTCTATGTGCAGGAGGGCAATAAGCGTGTCAGTATTCTGAAATTTTTTGATGCGGTATCCGTACAGGGGGATGTAGTCCGCATTCTTCCGCCCAAAACACAGGAAAAGGATAATAAAATTTATTATGAGTTTGTAGACTTTTATGAATGCTCCAGAATTAATTACATATGGTTTTCCAACCCCGGCAGCTTTGCAAAGCTGCAAAAGGCTGTGGGAAAGGAAGAAAATGAGGCCTGGACGGATGATGACAGGCTGGATTTCAGTTCCATCTATCAGAGGTTTTCCGTGGAGTACCTTGCCAATGGAGGCAAAAAGCTTCCCGTTACAGTCGGGGATGCCTTTCTTGCCTTTATTACCCTATATGAATACAGGGGCCTGCTAGACAAAACGACCAATGAAATCCGGGAGCTCGTGGCCAAAAGCTGGGAGGAATTTGTAATCGGCGCATCCGAAAAAAAAGTGGAATTAAAAATGGAGCCTGCGCAGGAAAAAAAGCCGCTTTTAAACCGTATTCTGCCGCTGAGCACTCCAAAGCCAAAAATCGCATTTATCTACGAAAAGACACCAAGCTCGTCCGCCTGGACGTATGCCCATGAGCTTGGGCGCCAGCACATAGAGGAAACATTTTCGGATGAGGTTTCTACAATATGTTATGAAAATATCACGCAGGAGCTTGCGGAGGAAACGATAGAACAGGCGATTGCGGACGGATGCAATGTGATTTTTACGACGACGCCTGCATTTGTTATGGACAGCGTAAAAGCTGCGATTGCACACCCGGATGTCCGAATTTTAAACTGCTCACTGAATACTTCCCACCGGTATATCCGGACGTATTATGCGCGGATGCATGAGGCAAAGTTCCTGATGGGGGCGATTGCAGGTGCAATGGCGGACAACAACCGGCTGGGGTATATTGCCGATTACCCAATTCTGGGCGGAATCGCGAGTATTAATGCATTTGCACTGGGCGCCAAAATGGTAAATCCGAGGGCGGTAGTGTATCTGGAATGGTCCAGATTAAAAGACAATACAGACAGTCTGGAGAAGCTTCTTGAAAATAACGTATCCATTATATCAGGAAAGGATATGAACATCCCGGAGGATTCCTCCCGCTGTTTTGGTTTATACAGTATGCAGAAGGATTCGCCGCGCAATCTTGCCATGCCCTTGTGGCACTGGGGAAAATTCTATGAGAGGCTGATTCGGACGATTATGGACGGCGCGTGGAAATATGACGAAAGCACCGATTCACTGAAGGCCATTAATTACTGGTGGGGCATGGCCTCGGAGGTAGTGGGGGTTATTTGTTCGCAGAGTCTTCCAATCGGCACGAAAAGGCTGGTTGACTTATTAAAAAAGACGATCTGTATGGAGGAATTTAATCCATTTTCCGGGATTCTCTATTCCCAGACGGGCATGGTGCAGGGAGAACCCGATAAGGCTCTTACAGCGAAAGAAATCATCAATATGGACTGGCTGGCGGAGAACGTAATCGGTTCCATACCGAGTCCTGTGGAAATGGAAGAGACAGCGAAGCCTGTGATTAATCAGCAGGGATTGGAGACGGCCGAGCCATGAAAATACTTGCCATTGCAGATAAAGAATCAAAATATTTATGGGATTTTTATGAAAAAGGCAGGTTAGACGATATTGATTTAATTATATCCTGTGGGGATTTGGACCCGAAATATCTCTCTTTTCTGGTGACAATGACTTCTGTGCCTGTTTTGTATGTACATGGAAATCATGATACAAAATACAAAAAGGTACCTCCCGAGGGCTGTACCTGCATTGAAGACACCATTTTCGTGTATAAAGGAATCCGGATACTGGGACTTGGGGGGTCTATGCGTTATAAACCCGGTGACCACCAGTATACCGAATATAAAATGCAGAACCGTGTGCGGAAGCTGCGTTTTCAGCTGTGGCGTCGCAGAGGGTTCGACATTCTGGTAACCCATGCGCCGGCCTATCAGCTGAACGATGGCATGGATTTGCCTCACCAGGGCTTCCGCGCCTTTCTCGGACTGATGGAGAAATATAAGCCAAAATTTTTTTTGCACGGGCATGTCCATATGTCCTATGGCAGAACGTATAAGCGGTACGATAAGTACAGGGAAACACATGTAATCAATGCGTTTGAAAAATGTGTTTTCGAGTTTGAGGCGGAGGATGTAAAGGAAAATCTGTCCTGACGCAAAGAAAAAAGAGTATGCTGCGGCGCAGAGGGTTACCATTCTTTTTTCAAAAACTCCACGATATCAACTGCTTTTGGAGGACAGCCTCCCAGACTCTTTGTGAAGCACTGCGTACACTGTCCAATGCCGAGGGATCCGGTTTGTTTGCGGTATCCCTGGCCGATAGCAATGCTCGCCTTTTCTTTGTTTTTCAGCAGACCGGTTTTGTCCAGACGCGACAGTGCGTAAATCAGGGAGCCATAGCAGGCAGAGCATGCATCCTTCGGCGCTGCATACGCGGCGAGCCTGGATACCCGGGCGGTCTTGTGCATTTTTTTTGTCTCATAAGCCCCCTCATTCAGCGGAATGATATTGGCATGGGCCACGTCTGTGCTGCCGATGCCTAACTGCTCCGCCAGCCGGATATATTCGACTGCGTGAGGCTTATGGCCCATGCTTTCCGCTGCAAAGCTGTCGCACAGCACGGGGTCTTTGAATCCGAGTATGCGGTTCATTGTGACGGGGTTGCCGCCCTCCTCAAAATCCAGGTCGCCGCAGATGTTGTCGGCCAGTATAAAATCCTGGTGGATGATTGTATTCAGATGTGCAATCGGGGCATGAAGTCCGAGCGTATGGAATCTGCGTTTTTCAGAATTGGGAATCAGTCCCTTGCTGTTTTTCAGGGCGCACGTGACGGTAGTCTGGCAGTGGCCCTTTACGACCGGAAGGTTGATAAGGTAATCCAGCTTCAGCGCCTCATCACAGACGCGGATTTGCATGCCCGCTCCGTCTAAAACCTGCGAGGTGTCTTTCTGTAAATCGATAAAGGGGATTTTGTGTTTTTCGCATATGTCGTAAATGCCGGTATATTTTACTGCCCGCGAAGTGAGATCGCCGACCCAGGAGCTTTCCAGCACTACAAGATTGGTAAATCCGTACTCCAGGAGATAGGTTAATACACCGTCTACCAACTCAGGATGTGTGGTCGCCCCTTCGGATGCTTTTACTGTTCCAAGGATGTTGGGCTTGATGCCGATTCTTTTGTTTTTGTCTTTGATATCTTCTGCAAGATTGGCGCTTTTCAGAAGGTCAATCGTCATCTGCCGGTAGTCTGTGCCCTGTATAATATAAATGTCGTTTTTTTTCATGTGGGGGGAAGTCCTTTCTGGCTGTTTATGTTGTTGGATTTAAGCGGGTTTTTTGCAATTATTCTTTGCTTTTTACTGTGGATACTGTTTTTGGATATTGTACCTTATCTCTACTCCGCAGTGCGACTTCAGGAAATCAAAGATTTCCCGAAGTCACGGGCGTTCGCCCTATGGAAAAGGCCAAAGATAAATTTTTTTACATGCAGGCGTGACAAAAATTTATCTTCGTCCTTTTCCGCACTGCTCATTGCTTTCGTGGACATTATACCATTTCAGGATAAAAATGTCATTATTTATTTTATGGTATGGTTATTCGTTATATGCACAAGGCTTGTAAATGCTGGTTTTTTGTTACTGATATTGTTGTTACTTATTCCGTGTTGAAATCATGAAAACAATAGTTTTGTCGAAGGTGTCAAGTCAGGCTTGCAAGAAATCAGTCCTGATGATACAATTAATCCTATGGATATTACATATGAATGGACAAAAATAAAAGAGGTAAAAGGAATTGTCACTGAAAAGCAGGAATACGTAGCCAATGGCACGACGTACAAGGTGGATGGAAAACATGTCATAATTCGTCCAACAGAGCATGAAAGGGAGATTGCAGCCATATTAAGCGAGAAGTATGGGAAATCTGTTGCATTTGTACCACAGATAATGATGCCGCAGGGTGTGCAGACACCAGATTATATGATTGACGGGGATAGATTTGATTTGAAATCCCCTCTTGGCAGAGGTAAGAACTTACTTTACAATATGCTTGCAAAGAAAAAGAAACAGTCTCCGAATTTTATTTTTGATATTACAGAGTGTCCGCTATCAGAGGAAGATGTTATAAGACAGATAGAAGAAATCTATGCTTCACGACATATAAGGTTTGTAGAAAAAATTGTGGTAATAAAAAATGGGGGATTTTACGGGTATTCGATAGACAATAGAAAAGACCATCTATCTGTCCGGTCAACCGATTCATGGAATCGGGACAATGGGGACGGAAAATGGTCTTATCTCTAATTAGTTTATACCATATAAAAAAGAAAAATGCAAGGAAAAAATTAAGATAAAATATCTATATATAAATTATAATAATGATAAATCAATTGTACTAAATGCCTGCTATGGAAAAGGGAATAGACCAATCATGCATAATCTGGACAAATGGATGAAAAAAACATATATTGTATGGCTCTGCGCGATGGTTTGCTGTGCATTGTGGGGAAGTGCATTTCCCTGCATAAAGATAGGGTATGGCCTGTTTCGAATTCCGCCGGATGATGTCGGGGCACAGATTTTGTTTGCGGGATGTCGTTTTACACTTGCAGGAGTGTTTGCCATACTGCTGGGAAGCCTGCTGGAGCGGAAATGGATGCTGCCGAAACGAAGCTCTCTAGGAAAAATTGGAAAGCTGGCGCTGATACAGACTGTGGCGCAGTATGTATTTTTTTATGTCGGGCTGGCACACACAACCGGGGTCAAGGCGTCAATAATCGGCGGAATGAATGTATTTGTGGCAATACTGGCTGCCAGTCTTTTGTTCCGGCAGGAAGTGCTGACGGCGAGAAAAATACTGGGCAGTCTGATAGGATTTGCCGGTGTGGTTCTGGTGAACCTCGGCGGAGAGAAAATCGAACTGGAGTTCGCCTGGAACGGGGAAGGCTTTATTGCATTGTCAACCATCGCCTATGCGTTTTCGTCCGTATTGCTGAAGCGGTATGCCAAAGAGGAGAAACCGGTTGTACTGAGCGGCTGCCAGTTTTTTGCGGGCGGGCTGCTTATGATTGTATGCGGCCTGCTGCTGGGCGGAAAAATACAGGCAGTTACGGGTGCGGGCCTCGCCATACTCGGGTATCTCGGGCTGCTTTCCGCAGTGGCCTATTCGTTGTGGGGAATTTTGCTGAACTATAATCCGGTTTCCAGAGTGACCGTGTTCGGACTGATGAACCCGGTATTCGGCGTGATTTTTTCAGCGCTGTTTCTGCGGGAAGGAGACAGCCTGAATATGGCATGCTTTGGAGCGCTTTTTCTGGTGTGCGCGGGAATTTTTCTGGTAAATGCAAAGGGGAGCCATTCAGTCCCCGAGGAACAGATGCCCGAGGACGGACTGCCGGAAATGCGGATGCGTGACGGGCGAGCCAAAGAGCAGGCGGATGGCATAAACCAGCAGAAATAAAATACCAGTCCATAAAAGCAGACGCTGGCGGATTTTTTTTGAAAATATGAAAATATGAAGACGGTCCAGAATCCATAAGACGGCGGCGGCAGGCACAAGCCAGAACAGCGGATGGAAATAAAAGGCCTTTATAAAATCCAGATGTACAAATGCAAGCAGCGCTCTTGACATGCCGCATCCGGGGCAGGGAATGCCCAAAAAATATTCCATCGGACATCTGTAAAAATAGAAAAGGACAGCTGCAATGCAGACAATCCATATAAGGATGCGCACGTATGCTGTTTTTTTTGTTTTGTCCGGCATGTCGGGCCCCTTTCATGTCAATTAACATTATGCAACATCATTTAAGCATTTGTGAACCTCTGCTTGGCATTATTTTAACTTAAATCCAAAATTAATGCAACACTTTGTAACTCTGTGTACACTTATAGTATGAACGTACGTGAAAAGAAGAGAACAAAAAAGAACATATGTTCAATTCGGAAAGGAAAGCCATGGATGAAGAAAAAAGTATGATCGCAAAGGCAAAACAGGGAGATACACATGCGTTTGCAATGTTATATGAGGCAATCTACGAAGATTTGTACCGGTATGCATTCTATATGCTGCAGAGCAGGCAGGATGCGGAGGATGCAGTCAGCGAGGCGGTGCTTGCAGCGTTTTCCGGTATACGGAATCTTCGGGAGGAAGGGGCATTTCGCGGATGGATGTTTCAGATTGTCACAAACATTTGTAAGAGGAAGCGAAAGCAGTATTTAAAAAAAGAGGCAGAACTGTCTGATGCCGCGGGTGCGCACAATCATTCCGGAGAGGACTGGGTGGATGCCGCTGTACTGGGCATCGATATCCGCAAGGCACTGCTGGTTTTAAAAGAAGAGGAGCGTCAGATTATAGGAATGTCTGTGCTTGCCGGCTATACAAGCAGAGAGATTGGAGAGCATATGGGCATGCGTCCCGGGACAGTGCGTTCAAAGCTAAAAAGGAGCCTGGAAAAGGTGCAGAGTATGCTGACGCTGTAATGCTGCGTACATAAATGCTGTGAAATATAAGACTGTATTTATGACAGGAAAACCAGAACCATGCTGTCGTCTGGAAACGATGCAGGGGTGAATGTTGCAGAAAGGGGTAATTTTATGAAGTTAAAAAGACAAGATGAGTTATATAAAAAAATAGCTGACAGTGTGTCAGCAGAACCGGTGCCGGACAGCCTAAAGCCGGAGGCAGTGGAGAAGCTTTTGCAGTCACAGGGCCGGATTGCCGCAGAAGAAGATACAAAAAATAAAAAGAAAAACTGGAACTGGAAAAAACCATTTTATGCTCTGGCAGGTACGGCGGCGGTGCTGGCTCTTGCACTGACGGTTGTGGTCAATGGCTGGGTGCCGCTGCCCGGACACAGTACGGGACATGGCGGATTAGAGACTGTGAAAAAGGAGAAGGTTTCAAAGGGCGGGAAAGTTTCAAAGGGCGAAAAGCTTTTGAAGGCAGAAGGCATTTCTGCGGCAAAGGACTATGACCAGATATGGGAGCTTCTGCATGCGGGAAACAATGGAAGAATGTACGATTGTGAGGATGTGGCAGGCAATGGCATAAAATCTGTGATGACCAAGGGGGAGTTTGCGGCTGAAGAAAGTGTAGGAAACGAGGTTTATGGGATAGAACAGAAGACAGCTGAAGATACGACGGATAACGCGGATTTTTCTACAACCAATGTACGGGAGGAGGGGGTTGGGGAAGCAGACCGGATGCTGACGGACGGAACCTATATTTATACGCTGGGGCACCAGAAGGATACATCTGAAAATTCAAGGTATAGAACAGGAAATGAAAAAGAAGCGGTTTATATTTTCCAGCCTGATGCAGCCGGAAAGCTGCAGCAGCTGTCCGTACTTGATTTGCAGAAGGATGGGCTTGACATAGTAGAGATGTATCTGCAGGAGAACAGGCTTGTGGTGCTGGCAGGGAAAAGCCAGACAGAGAAAAGGGCTTATTATGAAGACTATTTCTATGCAAATCAGGGGGAAACCTATATTTGTACGTATGATATTACGGACAGAACGGCTCCGCAGGAGATAGGAAGGCTTCGCGTGGAAGGCTTTTATGATACATCGAGACTGGTCAATGGATGTCTGTATGTATTTACTTCTTATTCTGACCAGTATCTGTATATGGATGATGAACATAAGGGTGATACGAGAGGTTTTGTTCCCTGTGTGCAGGGAGAGCAGTTAGAGCCGCAGGAGGTCTATATCCCTGATATTAAGCAGGCACAGGGATACCTGGTAGGGGTATCTGTAAAGGTATCTGAGCCCGGTACGATAGCAGACCGTTTTGCGGTGATGATGAACAGTGAGATATACTACATCAGCCAGAATAACATTTATATTGCAGAGACGGACCCGGACAGCGCATCAAAGACCAAAATCAGCAAATTTTCCTATCAGGACGGAAAAATGGATCCCGTGGCAACGGGAAGTGTCGATGGCTGGCTGAATGATAATTTTTCCATGGATGAGCACGAAGGCTGCCTGCGTCTGGTTACGACAAAAGATAACACAGACGAGTTGGAGAAAAATGGATGGGACGCATTCACTGAAGATAAACTTGTATATGAGACGGTTAATCAGCTTTTTGTGCTGGATGAACAGATGCAGATAGTCGGAAAAATTGAGGATTTAGCCAAAGGAGAAAAGATTTATTCTGCCCGTTTTATGGGAAATGTCGGTTATTTTGTGACATACCGGCAGGTAGACCCGCTTTTTTCTGTAGACTTGTCAGACCCTTCGAATCCGGTTATTCTCGGCGAATTAAAAATCAGCGGATTTTCAGAATACTTACATCCGTACGGAGAAAACCGTCTGCTGGGAATCGGCTGGGAGACGACCTATTATGAAGACCAGGACCGTACGGTGCGAAATGGCATGAAGCTGGCAATGTTTGACACAGCGGACCTGGCAAATGTGCAGCAGAGGCATATGCTGGTCGATGAGAGCGTGGTTTCCACTTCATCCCAGTATAATTATAAAGCCGTGCTGGTAAATGTGAAAAAGAATTTGTTTGGCTTTGCAACCACTACAGACGGAGAAGACAGCTTTTACTGCACGTACCGCTATGACGAAAGCCAGGGCTTTGTGCAGGTGACAAAGACAGAGCTTATGTCGGATACATGGATTGACGAGATTCGTGCCGTTTATATCGGTGACACCTTGTTTATTCAGGATTTCTGCCAGATATATTCCGTTTCTCTGCAGGATGGAAGCACGTTATATACACAGCCATTCTGATGCCATGGATTTGTGTGGAAAAGAGTTTGACACTGATAAGGGAAAGGCTGCCGCAAAATGATTTTGCGGCAGCTTTTTTCGATGTCAGATGAAGCTTATATCTGCGGTTATTTCATTTTCCAGGGCCGTTTGCTGTCCAGCCAGCCCTTTTCCTTCCAATAGGCATCGTCCGCCTCATTGAAACCATTTTTATGGGCGAGCCGCATAATCAGAAAGAATCCTCTTGTCTTGATACCGGCTTTTACTTTTCCATTTTTTTTCTTGATTCGGGAGGATAGAACATTTGTTCTTTTCTCGATTTTATGTTTTATTTTTTCTGGGATATGCTCATAGCTTGTTGCGCGTACGGCCTGGCCATACCGGTAAATTTTTGGCACGCCCCAGAAAAACAGGCTGTCCGCCATATCCTTCAGGGTAGATTTCATACCCGCTCCGGCCGCCGTGGCAATGCAGACGGCCTGTTTTCTGAACATGCGTTCGTCTGGCCGGTGGACCATCCAGCGATAGCCATAATGGTCTAAAAATGCCTTCATCGAGCCGGTTGCATGGTATACGTATACCGGACTGGTCAGGATCAGCACATCCGCCTCATCCATTGCTTCCGTCAGCGGGTGCAGCTTTTCGTAATGCGGACATCCGGTCTCTGCTTTCATAAAACAGGTAGTACAGCCCGTACAAAATCCCCCAAAATCCCTGGGCAGAAAAAATTCGGTCACAGAACCTCCCAGCTTGTCTGCTAATTGTTTTCCGATCTGATAAGTAGAGCCCTTGTGGCTCTGTCCATGTATTATAGCAATTTTCATAGTTATGAATCCCTTCTTGCGATTGCGGATACCACCTGGTTAATCAGTTTGCCGTCGGCCTTTCCTTTTAGCTCTCCCATCACAGCCTTCATAATCTGTCCTTTATTTTTTGTCTCCACAAGCTCTGCAAAATGCTTCATGATATATGTGCGGATTTCTTCTTCAGACATCATGGCAGGCGCATACTCGCTCATGATATCATATCTGGCCTGGTATTCAGCTTTCCGTTCTTTTCGGTCTGCCGGACAGGTATCCAGCTGCTCTTTTACGGTCTTTATCTCCTTAAGGACTGCGCGGTCCACCTGCTCCTGCGTAATATTGTCACGGCTCCCCTCGTCAATTGCTATCTTCTTTGCAGCAGATACCAGTACGGAAATGGCGTCTTTGCGCACCTTGTCTTTTGCCTTCATGGCGTTTATCATGTCTTTTTGTAATTGTTCAAACTGCATAATGCGTCCTCCTGTTCATCTTTTTGGTTTTTATTTTACCATTATATAGATTCATGTGTCAAATGTCTGCAAAGGAATAAATGGAACAAAAGTGATAATTCGGTGAACTAAGAAAGAAAGCATTGAGATTTAAAAAAAATGTGCTATAATGAGTATGGATAATCAACAGAAATTGTATGGAGGAAACTTTGAATTCAGGAGGAATGAATAGATGAGAAGAGTAATCGCATTTATGATGACGGTTCTTATGGTGGCGGCGCTGGCGGGATGTACAGAGAAAGTGGACCTTTCAGAAGTGAAACTGGAGGACATCGAGAAAGCAAATAAGGGCAGCAGGCTGCTGGAGGATCATAGTTCTGTCAGCTATAAGATGGAATTTCGCGGAGAAGAGGGCAAGGTAACTGAGGAGGCGATTCTTTCCAAAAAGGATGACGGGCATGATTACTATGTAAAAATGCAAAGCTCCGGTGATTTCCGTGAGGAAGTCTATAAGGACAATTTTTTGTATGCAGAGTACGGAGGTAATGATGACGGCGTCAATTACGAAGTAAACTGGTTTATGGACGGTTTGTTTGATGAATTTATGGAAGAAAGCATTGCGGGCTTTTTAGTAAATGGAACCGATGGCCTGGAGATAACCAAGAGAGAGGAAAAAGAAAATTTTATGTCGGTAACTGCCCAGGTGGATGAGGGAGATAATGTCTCGGAAGAATATGATTTTTTCTATGAATACGTCATGGACAAAGACAATTTGGAAATTACACAGTTTGTAGGGTATTCCCTTGACCAGGAAAAAGAACAGTCCATACAGTCTTTTGCAGAGGTATCCTATGATGAAAGCTATGAGGAACCGGCTTTTCTGGCAAAGCTTGAAAAACCGTCAAAGAAAAGAACGGTGACGATTGTAATGAATCCGGGTAAATCGAATGAAAAGACAACAAAACTGGAGATATCTGCCCAGGCCGTCTTTGATGTGGCGCTGAAGGATGGATATGGAGTTTATACGGACAAGGAAGGTACAAAAGAGTATACCAAACAATCCGACAGGCTGCTGGAAAGCGGTATGTATGATGATTTGAAGCTTTATCTGGTGAAAGAGTAAATAACGACAGAGAGGATGTATTGACGTGAAAAAGGAAGAAAAAAAAGGAAGTAAGTCAAAACAGGATGATCTGGAACTGGTTGATATAGATAGTATCGGGAAAAAGAAGAGTTCCTCAAAGACTGTTTTTGATTACATTCGTTATGGAATTATGGTGGTTGCTGCCGCTGTGTTTGTAGTGGCAGGCTATAACCTGTACAGCATATTCAGCGAATACGCGAGAGGGGAAGAAACGTATGCAAATGTGGAGGAAGAATATACCATAGAGGATGATACAGGTGAGCCGTTTGTAGTTACAGGCGATGTGGCCAGCGCCGGATTTACGAAAACAGTTGTAGATTTTGCGAATCTTCAGCAGGCCAATCCGGATGTGAAGGGCTGGATTCAGTTTGAGGCGCTTGATATTAATTATCCGGTGCTGAAGCATCCGGACGACAACGATTTTTATCTGAAGAAAATGTGGAATAAAGAAGAAAATACGGCGGGAAGCATATTTATGGATGTAGCCAACGCAGAGGATATGACCGATTACAATACGTTTATCTATGGCCATAATATGAAGAATCTTACGATGTTCGGACAGCTGAAACAGTATAAGGACGCCGCATTTTATACCGGAAAGGAATATTTTTGGATTTATACGCCGACGGCAAATTATCGTTATCAGATTTTTTCGGTGCACGAGTCGAAGGTCAGCAGTAATATGTTCCGCACCTATGAGACGCAGGGACCGGAGTTTACCCAGTATGTGGCGGACAGTAAGAAAAATTCCCGCTATGACACCGGTGTGCCGGTATCGGACCAGGACAGGATTGTGACTTTGTCAACCTGTACGGCAAGCGGCGATAATTGGAGGCTCCTTCTCCAGGCGAAGTTAATTGGTGTGGAATACAAATCTTCCGGGGTAATTGTAGATGTTGTAACCGGCGCCGGGGTTGAGGAATCCGTGAATCAGGCGATGCAGGATGCACAGCCGCAGTAAGGTGTAAGAATAAAAAAGATGGGATGAGGTGAAGGTATGGAGGCAATGGAACAGCTTCAGAAATGGGTGGATGAGAGTGAACGCATTGTGTTTTTTGGCGGAGCCGGTGTATCCACAGAAAGCGGGATACCGGATTTTCGTAGTGTGGACGGATTATACCACCAGACATACAGCGAGCCGCCGGAAACAATTTTAAGTCATACGTATTATATGCGTAAGACAAAAGAATTTTACCGTTTTTACAGGGATAAAATGCTGTGTCTGGATGCGCAGCCCAATGCGGCGCATGTAAAGCTGGCGCAATTGGAGCAGGCAGGAAAATTAACGGCGGTTGTGACGCAGAACATCGACGGCCTTCACCAGGCGGCCGGCAGCAAAAAGGTGTTAGAGCTGCATGGAAGCGTGCACCGGAACTATTGCCAGAGCTGCGGGAAGGAATACGATGCCCGTTATATATTAGAGAGCGAGGGAATTCCGAAGTGCAGCTGCGGAGGAGATTTGAAGCCGGATGTTGTTCTGTATGAAGAGGGACTGGATGACAGAATTATGCAGGAGTCCATCCGCTGTATTTCAGAGGCTGATATGCTGATTATCGGAGGAACATCGTTGGTGGTATACCCGGCGGCGGGTCTGGTCAACTATTACCGGGGCAATAAATTGGTTTTGATTAATAAATCCGTGACGGCTTTGGATTCTAAGGCGGATTTGGTCATAAACGACAGCATCGGCAAGGTGCTGAAGGAATTGAAGCTATGAGCCGGATATATGAGCCGGGGGATATCGTATGTCTGAAAAAGAAGCATCCCTGCGGTGCCAGCGAATGGGAGATTCTGCGTGTGGGAACAGATTTTCGCCTGAAATGCACAGGATGCGGCCATCAGATTATGCTTGCAAGGCGGCTGGTGGAAAAAAACACAAAAGAAATTAAAAAAATATAAAAAGTATAAAAAATTAAAAAACATAAAAAACCCGTCAGTTTGTGAAATAGACAGATTGGCGGGTTTATATTGTCTGAATTTGAAATAAATTTCTGTGAATTAAGGCGCATGTTTTGGTTTTGTTTTAAATAGAGAGAGCTTTTATGTCGTTGTCAGAATAATTTTTTGCTTAAACATAATTTAATAAAAATAATATCAGTAAAATTACAAAGTATGATATAATAGTTATGCGACAGCAGATAAGTAAAATGAAAAAAATCAGACCATAAGAAAGGAGAATTTTATTATGTGTGTGAGAAAAAAAGCAATGAAAAGGTGCCTTGCCATTTTGTTTAGCATGGTGCTGGTGCTGACAGGGATGAATGGGATTACCCTGGTATCTGGTGCGGATGGGGAGTTTGAGATAGAGGATGATGTGCTTGTGGCATATTATGGAGACGGCAGTAAAGTAGTGATTCCGGAAGGAGTGAATAAAATAGGCAGAGGTGCGTTTGCAGACTGCAGTAACCTGACCGAAGTTATCATTCCAGAGAGCGTGCAGGGCATCGATGATTATGCGTTTGCAATGTGCAGCAGCCTGACAGATATTACACTTCCGGAAGGGGTAACGGTCATGGGAGACTATGCGTTTGTTTTGTGCAGCAGTCTGAAAGAGATTAATATTCCAAGAGGAGTGCATAAAATAGGCGAGGGTGCATTTGGCGGATGCAGCAGCCTGACAGATGTGACAATTCCGGTTAATCTGGCCAGTATTGGTGCAGGTGCATTTTCGAAATGCGGCAGTCTGAAAGAAATTACGATTCCGGCAAGAGTGACCAGCATCGGACAAAGTGCATTTAATGAGTGTGAAGGTCTGACAATAAAGGGTTATACTGGCAGCTGTGCAGAAGAATATGCAGAACAGGAAGGATTTCTGTTTCAAAGCATGGGCAATATACCTGAATTTGAAATCCGTGACGGTGTGCTTGTGGCATATCATGGAGATGGCGGAAAAGTGGTGATTCCTGAGGAAGTGACCCGTGTTGGTGCTTATGCTTTTTATAATTACGAAAGTCTGGTGGAAGTTACGGTTCCGGAAGGTGTGACCGATATAGAAGGTTTTTCCTTTACGGGATGTAGCAGTCTGGAAAAAGTTACGCTTCCAGAAGGCCTGAACAGTATAGGAGAGTATGCATTTACTTTTTGCAGCAGTCTGGAAGAACTGAAAATTCCGGAGGGTGTGACTCGTATCGGTGAAGGTGCTTTTGAGTATTGTGACAGTCTGGCAAGAATCACGCTTCCGGACAGCATTGTGGATATTGGTGATTATGCGTTTGTAGGCTGTAGTGAGCTGATAGGGCTGAGGATTCCGCTGGGAGTGAGCCGTATAGGCGAGAATATGTTTACTTTGTGCAGTGGTCTGTTAAGTATTACGATTCCGGAAAACGTGACCCGTATCGGTGATTATGCATTTTCCAGCTGCAGCAGTCTGACAGATATCACGATTCCGAAAAGTGTGACCAGTATCGGCAATTATGCATTTTATGGCTGCAGCAGCCTGACGATTAGAGGTTATAAGAACAGTTATGCAGAAGAGTTTGCGAAGCAGGAAGGAATATTGTTTCAAAATCTGGATGACCTGCCTGAGTTTGAGATTCAGGATGGTGTTCTTATAAAATACAATGGAACTGGCGGAGAAGTAACGATTCCGGAAGAGGTTACCAGTATAGGGGAACAGGCGTTTGCAGGCTGCATGAGTATGACAAAGGTAACAATTCCAAAAAGTGTGACCCATATTGGAAATTTTGCATTTGCTTACTGCGGCGGTCTGACAGAGCTTGCGATTCCGGAAAGTGTGACCGGTATCGGAAAGTATGCGTTTGCTTTTTGCAGTGAACTGGCAGAGGTTACAGGTGCAGATGGCGTTGTCAGAATAGATGATTATGCGTTTGTAGGCTGTACCGGTCTGACAGAGCTGAAACTCCCGGAAGGATTAACCGGCATTGGTGAGGGGGCGTTTGGAGCCTGCAGCAGTCTTACTGACGTTATGCTTCCGGAGGGAGTGACAAACATAGGTGTGGTGGCATTTTCGAAATGCAGCAATCTTACAGAAATTACGATTCCGAAAAGTGTAACCAGCATTGGCTATCATGCATTTAGTGACTGCAAAGACCTGACAATAAAAGGTTACAAGGGCAGTTATGCGGAGGAATATGCAAAACAGGAGAGAATCACATTTGTAAGTCTGAGTAAAAAAGGGGATGTGGATTCAGACGAACAGGTGAAACTGTCTGACGCCCAGCTTGTATTAAAAGCTGCACTGAACCTGACCGCATTGAATGTGGAACAACTTTTGGCGGCCGATGTAGACGGGAATGGTAAGGTAGACCTGGCTGATGCACAGATGATTTTAAAAGCGGCTTTAAATTTAATTGTCTTATAAAGCTGAGCGCATGATACTGCATGTGATACTATATAAGTACAAAATCAAAGAAATGAAAAGCAGGGGCGCTTCCTGGCAGGTGGCGCCCCTTACGGCGTGATAGAGTTTTTTTGTTTATATTCTGTTCCCCACACTACCATAGCGTCTAAAATTGGTTTTAGGCTGTATCCTGTTTCTGTTAAGGTGTATTCTACCCGCGGCGGTACTTCCGGATATACTTTCCGGGTAAGAAGACCGCTATGTTCCATTGAACGCAGATTTGCAGTTAAAACCTTTTGAGATATTTTTCCAATG
>CANOFI010000011.1 GCA_947565255.1 uncultured Lachnospiraceae bacterium | reverse complement strand
CTGACCAGTGAGGAGAAGCAGTTTATCAGTGAACATGACAATCTCAGGGTGGGATATTTTGACGGCTGCTATCCTTTTGTTTATGAGAGTGATGGCGAATGCAAAGGACTTTCCAGACAGGCGCTGGAGGGGCTGTCGTCAAGTACAGGTATTCATTTTTCCTATGTAAAAGTGAAAAGCGTAGCGGAGGCGGAGAAGCTTTTGCAGGAGGGAAAAATTGATATCCTAAGCTATTTTGGGGAGACAGCGGCAAATATAAAAGGTAAAGGACTTGCGCTGACAAACAAATATGCCCAGGCGTCTTATGTGATTGTGATGAAAAAGAACAGTAAGGCAGAAGCGATAAGCAGGGTTGCGGTGGAGAAGGGGATTGTGTCAGAAAACCATGTGCTGGATTTTGTGGATGAAGGCGCCAGGGTGCTTACCTGTGATTCCCAGTATGACTGTCTGAAAAAGGTGAAATCAGGGAAAGCAGACGCGGCGATATGTGACGGCTATCTGGCAGAATATTTGCTGGGTACAGAGTTCCAGTTTAACAATCTGGAAATACACAGTGTACTGAGCGACAGTCATTTGTTCTATATGGTGGTAAGGGAAGAAAATTCACTGCTGCTTAGTATTCTGAACAAAGAACTTTCAGAGGTCAGTAATAAGATGGTCAGCGATTATATGCTGCAGGACAATTTCTATTCTAAGATGAGTATAGCAAATTTTGTCAGGGAAAACAGCATTATCATTATTGTAATACTCTGCGCGGCGGCAATTCTGATTATTCTGGTTTTGTACCGGATGCTTAAAAACAGCAGACATATACAGATATTAATGTACAAGGATACAGAGTTAGGTATCTGGAATCTGAGTTATTTAAAGTATAAGGTATTGTTACAGCTTTCCGGTGACAGGAGCTATGCACTTGTCTATACAGATATCACCCAGTTTAAACGGTACGGCGTTCTGTATGGCTGGCAGGCAAGTAAAAGGATTCTGGAGCTGTTTGTTGAGGTGGTTTCACAGGAGCTTGATGAGGAAAAGGAGCTGTATGCCAGAAATTACGGCAGCCATTTTGCACTTTTTGTAAGGTATGAAGATTTGGAGGCTTTGGAGAAAAGGCTGAAGGACATTGCAGATAAAGTATCCCAGAGAATATACGATGAGGTACAGATTCATATGGCTGTCGTGATGGGTGTGTGCACAATTCCCGAACAGGGCAGTGATGTAGAGCTTTTTCTTTCCTACAGTATTCAGGCGGCAGATTTCTTAAAGGGAAGCTATTCCAACAGGATACAGATATACGATGAAAAGCTGAGCGGCCAGCTGAAGGAATTTGATGAAAAAGAAAAGCTTTTGGAGTCCGTGGATATCAATAAAGATTTTGTGGCTTATTATCAGGCAAAGGTAGATATCCGCAATGAGCAGGTGGTTGGCGCGGAAGCGCTGGTGCGCTTTCAGGACCCTACCGACAACGGAGCCATCCGGGCGCCGGGGTTTTTTGTACCTTATTATGAGCAGACGGGCAAAATTACGGAGATTGATTTCTTTGTGATGGAGACTGCCTGTAAGTTATTAAGAAGGCGTATGGATGAAGGAAAGGAAGTTGTTCCCATATCCTGCAATTTTTCCAGACTGCATTTTATTAAGGAAGGCTTTGTGGAAAGATTTGAGGCCATACTGAACAGATATCAGGTGCCCGTAGAATTCATTGAGGTGGAAATTACGGAAACCCTTGTCATGGAGGAGCTTGAACGGCAGAAAATCATGGAGACAGTAGATATTCTCAACCAGAAGGGAATCCATCTTTCCATTGATGATTTTGGCTCCGGTTATTCTTCTCTGGGGGTATTTGAGCAAATACCGGCTTCGGTAATTAAGCTTGACCGTTCCTTCCTGCTCAACAATGAGAATCGTAAAAGACAGGTGGAAATTATGCGAAATATTGTCAATCTGGCAAATGATTTGGATGCCCAGGTGGTGTGTGAAGGGGTAGAAACGGATAAGGATACAGAGCTTATGATGGAAATCGGGGCATATGTGGCGCAGGGGTATCGATACTGCAGGCCGATTCCAGAGGAAGCGTTTGAGAAGATGCTGGATAAAAACCGATAGATTACACATGACACAATCAAAAACCCCGCAGCAGACTGGGCGGGGTATAAAACTTATAACGCAGCAAGCTGCGGGGGTTATTTGAGCCTTGCGGCATTCGCCAAATGTCCGTGTCCTAAGGGACTGGCTTTGCTTCGCAGTATTGATGTTTGGTTCATTGCTCGCGGGAATAAAGGGGTAAATATATGGCAGTTGAACATAATAACAGAAAAAAAGGCAAAAAAGAAGAATTCCAGCTGCGAAAGCTGCAGTTGAAGCTGTTTCTTGCATTTATTGGAATTATTATTGGTACTAATTTGCTACTTACTCTGGTTGTGCTGCAGCGTTCCAGTAATGTGGTGCAGGATAAAATTTCCACATGGATCGGGGTTAATAACAGGCAGCAGATGTTAAATATTAATTCTTATATCGATGAGGTGGAGGAAACGACAGCGCTCTTTTTTTCGGAAGACAGCTATTGTGAATATGATGCCACGGATGAGGGGATAGAGGAGTTTGATAAAATCCAGCAGGAAGCCGCCATTGCAAATCGTATCCAGGATCTGGGCGTGATGAACAACTTTTGTGATTTCGGTATTGTATATGCCAATGACCACGGGATTGGGTGGATATCCAATACAACCTACGCAATGTTTCCGGAGGGAGGTATGTATGCCGCATTTGCTGCGGAAATTGGCCAGGAGCAGGCCTCGTCGGCATGGGTTTTCGGATTTCAGGATAATTATGACCGGATGTATTACATAAAAAGGCTGAATGACAATGCGGTTCTGATTGCCGCTATATACAACAGGGAGTTTGCCACGGTATTTGAATATCCCGACGAGTTAAAGGATATGACAATCCACCTGGTAGATGAAAAGCAGAAAATCATATATTCCACAAATACCGACGAGATTGGGAAGAATCTGGAAGCCTCCCTGCAAAAGCTCACCCGGAAGGGCAGCAGCTTTTCTGCCACCATGAATGGGAGTCTGGTTACAACCAATATCTGTGACAACCAGTGGTATGTGGTTGCTTCTGTTCCTCTGGAGGTAATTTTGAAGGAAATACAGCAGCAGCGTCTCTATATTCTTTTGTTTACTCTGGGTGTGATTATTCTGGTTCTGGTGATTGGCGTGTGGCTCATGCGCAGAATTACAAATCCTGTGGATACCGCCTTTTCTGATCTGAAAAAGAGAGCGGAATATGATAACCTTTCCGGAATGCTGAATAAAAGCTCCTTCCAGGAGATGGCAGATATTGCATTAAGTAAGGGAAAGCAGGAAAGAAGCTCTGTTATGGTGATTGTGGATATGGATAATTTTAAGCAGGTCAATGACAGGCTGGGGCATGCCTATGGAGACAAGGTGATTGCGCGGCTGGGCAGTATGTTAAAACAGATGTACGGAGATGAAGTGATAAAGGGACGCATCGGCGGCGATGAATTTGCTCTGTTTATGCAGTATACGATTCACGACAGGGATATTATAAAGAATCGCATCGGTGCAGATTTGAAGCTGCTTTTGGAGCTTTTCAGCAAAGAATTCGAGGAGGAAAGGGAAATCTGCAGAGTATCCTTAAGCGCCGGAGTATACATTGCCGCTAAGGAGCAGGAAAGCTTTGAGCAGATGTATAAAAGGGCAGACAGCGCCCTGTATGTATCAAAGCGCAGTGGTAAGAATCAGTATACACTGTATACGGAAGAAATGGCAGGTGAGGATGATGAATAAAAAAGGGAAATGCAGCAGGCTCGCAGCAATGCTTTGCATTTTTGGACTTGCAGCCAATATGACTGCCTGCGGGACAAGGAAGGAGGATACAGGCGCTTCCAGAAACGTTTCTATTTCTTTTTCATGGTGGGGCAATGATATTCGTCATCAGTATACCATGGAAGCGGTAGAGGAGTTTCAAAGCAGCAATCCGGAGATTTCCGTGAAGTCTGTGTATGGAAGCTGGAATGGATATGATAAGCGTATGCATATTTATATGAAGTCCCATATGGAGCCGGATGTCATGCAGATTAATTATGCATGGCTTCAGGAATATTCTGCTGACGGTTCTGGCTTTTATGATTTGCAAAAGCTGAAAGACTATATCGATTTTTCAAACTTTGAAAAGGATGAGCTGGAATACGGCATGATGAACGGGAAACTCAACGGAATTCCGATTGCCTTTAATACCCAGACATTGTTTTATAATAAGACGTTATTTGATTCCTATCAGCTGGAGCTTCCACAAACCTGGGATGATTTATTTCAGGTTGCCGAGGTCATGGGAAAAGACGGCATTTATCCGCTGGGCATGGAAAAGAAATCGTTGTTTTTCCTGCTTCTTGCCTATCTGGAGCAGACAACAGATGCCACGGTGCTGGATGAGGAGGGAAATCTGGCCCTGACTGCGCAGGACATTCAGATTATGCTGAATTTTTATAAGCAGTTAATACAGAAAAAGGTGATTATACCTGTGGATAATTTTGAGAGAAATGCCTTTGCTTCCAAAAAAATTGCAGGGGCGGCGGCATGGATCAGCGATGCCAGCAACTATTGCACGCCTCTGGCAGAGACAGGAGCAGAGGCGGTGGTAGGGGACTATCTTCGGGAGCCGGGTGCAGAGAGACTCGGCTGGTATATTAAGCCGGCAACGCTCTATGCCATCAGCCGGGACACCGCACGGCCGAGGGAAGCGGCTATGCTTTTGAATTTTTTGCTGAACAGCAGGGAAATGGCAGTCAGGCAGGTGACGGAGAAGGGAGTGCCAATCAGCGATGCGGCATATCAGGTGCTTGAGGAAGAAAAAATGATGAACGGCTATGAGCAAAGCGCCAATGATAATATGAAGGAGTGCCAGGAGGAAATGAAGCTTATGCTGCCTGTGCTGGAAAATGAAAATGTGCTGGATGCCTTTAAAGAGGAGGCAGATTATTTTTTATATGATAAGAAATCTTTAGAGCAGGTGACAGAGGCGATTATAGAAAGATGGAAGAGCGGAATGTAAGGGATATGTATAAAAAGACCGGCGGCAGGTTTTCAAATGCACAGAGGTGCATGTAAAAAGCAGCCGATGTGGTATTGCAACAATATTTGTACAAAAAAAGGAGGACACCATGTTTTACAGCAAAAACAACACAAAAGCATTAGATGATGCATTATTTTTAAACCCGACAAATGAATACAGGGGCCAGCCGTTCTGGTGCTGGAACTGCAGGGTGACAAAGGAAATGATAACAAAACAGATCGATGTCTATGAGCAGATGGGCGCAGGCGGGTTTACCCTGCACTGCCGAACCGGACTGGAAACCCCTTATATGGGAGAAGAATTCATGGAGCTGGTCTCATACGCCAATGCATATGCAAAGCAAAAAGGGATGTACTGCTATCTGTACGATGAGGACCGCTACGCGTCAGGGGCAGCAGGCGGCACGGTCACTGAGAATGTCCGTTACCGGCAGAGAGCCATGTTTTTAAGTCTCAAATCGCAAAAGGAGCTGGATCTGACAAGGGAACAGTATGAAGCGGAAATCGATGCCGGAAGAAAACCGAAGGGATATTATCTGACATCCTATCAGGTTGTCCTGGATGAGAACGGATACCTGAAGGCATACAAAAGAGTGGAAAAAGACGCGGAGGCGGCAGAGGGAAAAATCTGGCACGCCTATGTAAAAATTGCAAAAGAAAGCCCGTGGTTTAATGACCAGACATACATAGACGTATTCAAGAAGGAAGCGGTAGAAAAATTTATTGAAGTGACGCACCAGCGTTATTATGAAAAGTTAGGTTCCGATTTTGGACAGTCCATTCCGTCTATTTTTACAGACGAGCCGCAGATGTCCGGGAAATTTGCATTTCCGCAGCCGGACGCGGAAAAAGATGCGACGCTGTCGTACACGGACGACATGAATGACACATACGAACAAATGTTCGGAATCGAACTGCTGGATGTGGTTCCCGAAATTTTATGGGAGCTGCCGGACGAAAAGGTTTCGGTACACCGCTATCATTACCATGAGCATCTGGCGGAGCGGTTCGCGCAGGCTTTTCCAGATACCATTGCGAAGTGGTGCGGGGAACATCACATCGGACTGACGGGACATTATATGTCGGAAAGAACGCTGTATTCCCAGACACTGGCGCTCAGTGAGGCCATGCGCCTGTACCGCAGCATGCAGTATCCGGGTATTGACATTTTGTGCGACCAGAAGGAATTTTCCACTGCAAAGCAGGCGGTCAGCGTCGCGCGGCAGAATGGATGCGAGGGGGTCACAAGTGAGCTGTACGGCGTGACGCACTGGGATGCGGACTTTAAGACGTACAAGCTGCAGGGGGACTGGCAGGCGGCTCTCGGTGTGACAATGCGCGTGCACCATCTGACATTTATGTCGATGGAGGGGGAGGCAAAGCGCGACTGGCCGGCCTCCATCGGCTACCAGTCCCCGTGGTATCCGAAATTTGGCTATGTGGAGGAGCATTTTGCGAGGCTGAACACAGCCCTGACAAGGGGAAAGGCGCTGGTCAATGTGGCAGTTATTCATCCGATTGAATCGTACTGGATTTCTTTTGGACCGAATTCTCAGACACAGACGGTGCGGGACCAGCTGGATGAAAATTATGAAAATCTCATGCAGTGGCTGTTATATGGAACGATTGATTTTGACCTTGTATCAGAAAGTCTGTTGCCCAAACAGTGCAAAGAGCTTCCTAAAACAGAGGAACTGCATATCGGCGAAATGTCATACAAAGCAGTTCTGGTGCCGGACTGCCGGACGATTCGAAGCACAACGCTGGACCGCTTAGAAGCATTTGAAAAAGCCGGAGGAAAAGTTATTTTTGCCGGAAATATTCCGAAGCTTGTGGATGCAGAGCCCTCGGACCGCGCGCAAAAATTCGCGCGGAACTGTACGTGCGTCCAGTTTAACCGAACAGAGCTTTTAGAGGCGCTTCGTCCGGAGCGGACAATTGAAATCCTTGACGACAAGGGGCATCATTCCGCAAATCTGATTTACCAGATGCGGACGGACGGTGATAAAAAATGGCTGTTTATCTGTCATGTGAACCGCAAAAATAATTGTCTCGACAAGAGGGAGAAATATTACATTACGATAAATGGTTTACATAATCCCACGCTGTACAATACCATTACGGGGGAAATTACACCGTATGAGGTAAAGCAGGTGAACGGCAATACTGTTATAAAAGTGCACATTTTCGCGGAGGACAGCCTGTTATTTTTGCTGGAGGAAGGAGCGCCGCAGGCCGTGCAGCCGGCTGTTTCTTATCAATATGTGACGAAAAAAGTCGAAAAACCTGATGCATTTTCGTTAGCGGAGCCGAATGTGCTGCTGCTGGATTATGCGAGGTATAAGTTTGATGATGGCGAATGGCAGGAGAAAAAAGATATTTTGACGATCGACAATGCATTTCGCAAAGAGCTGGGGTTGCCGAGACGTCAGGATCATTTTACACAGCCGTACCGCATTCCGAATGAAAAAATTGAACATACGGTCACTCTTTGTTATACGTTTGATTCCGATATCGAAGTGAAGGACGCCTGTTATGCCATGGAGCGTCCGGAAAATGCCAAAATCACATTAAACGGACAGTCGGTGGATACAGCGAATACAGACGGCTGGTATGTGGATGAAATTATTACGAGGGTTGCGCTTCCGGCCATACAAAAAGGGACGAATGAACTGCTTGTGCAAATTCCGTTTGGAAGAAAAATAAATTTAGAGTGGAGTTATATTCTGGGTGAATTTGGCGTGGAGACATATGGAGATTATGCCCATATCACGGAGCCGGCAAAGAGTCTTCGTTTCGGCTCGGTGGTCAGCCAGAGACTTCCGTTTTATACCGGAAATATCACTTATACAATGGATGTAAATGCTGAGGAAACTTATGACGATGTAGTACTGGAGGTGCCGCATTTTAGGGCGCCGGTCATGGAAGTATTCGTGGATGGCGAAGCAAAAGGCATTCTCGCCTATGCGCCTCATAAAATCAATCTCGGCGCCATGCAGAAAGGCTTTCACAGATTGGAAATTGTCGTTTATGGAAACCGGTTTAACGGCTTTGGCACGCTGCACAATGCCGACGATGAATTTAAGTGGTACGGACCGGATTCGTACAGAACGTCCGGCAGCCAGTGGACAGATACATATATGCTTCGTCCAATGGGAATTTTATCCGCAGTAAATGTGCATTTTGGAAAGAAAAAATAGTTGGAAGAAAAAAATAACGCGGTATAAATGCATAATGTTCATAAAATATAACGCAAAAAGTTCATAGCAGGATGCAGAAAAAAAGCAGAGGAAACAAAGGAAAGAGGTGCCCCGTATGAAGAACGGTAAAAAAAGAATATGGATTTATACATGGACAGCGATGTTTTTTTTCATGGTTTCCATTCTGAATGTTCCGCATATATCCGCGGCGGAGGGTCCGTTTGATGCATCCGTGCCGGATTTTTCTGCAAAACGGCTGATTTTACAGACAACGCAGGAAGTTTTAGATGATAGCGCTATACGGATAGAAGGCGGATACGGCGGCTTTTACGTGTTGGAATATGGGACGGAGACGGATACAGAAAAAGCATATGAGACCTTTTGTAAAATGGACAGCACAAAAGCCGTGCAGCCGGATGGGAAAGTAAAGCTGGCTGAGGCAGAAAATACCACCGGGTCAGGGCAGTTTTTGGCTGAATTTAGTAATTCTTCCTCATACTGCTGGTGTTCCATCACACAAAAAGAACATACGTTTGAATCATGGGGCGCGCAGGATATAGGAATCGATGAGGTATATGAGTTTTTACAACAGACATTTGCAGAGCTGCCGCAGGTGGAGGTTGCGGTTCTGGACACCGGAATTGATTCTGACCTTGCCGTTTTTGAGGGACGGATTCTGCCGGGCGGAAAAAATTATTGTGCCAGGAACAAAGCGCCGGAGGATGACAACGGGCACGGAACGTCCGTATCCGGCATTATCGCCGACCAGACGCTTTCAAATGTAAAAATACTGCCGTTAAAAGTGATGGATAAAAAAGGAGAAGGGTACGATTCGCAGATTGTGCTGGCGATGCTCTATGCCCTGGAATGTGACGTGGATATCATCAATATGAGCATCGGCGGAGACGGAGAAAAAGAAATTTATGCAAATGTGCTGGAAATGGCGAAGCAGCAGGGCGTACCGGTGATTGCCGCAGCAGGAAATGAAAGCAGGGATGTCGAAACCTGTACGCCGGCCAATATGGAAAGCACAATAGCGGTTTCTTCCGTTGGCGAGTCTGGCAGACTTTCTGGTTTTTCCAATTACGGCTCTACGATTGATTTCACGGCGCCGGGGGAATCTGTCCAGGTCATAACGCTGGGCGGGGGCACGAAAAGTAGAAACGGAACCTCTTTTGCAGTGCCGCATGTCACGGCGGCTTTTGCACTGATGAAATCACTGAATGCTGGCTGGGACGGCGGGGAGATTTACCGCATATTAAAAGAGCATGTGCAGGACCTTGGCGCCGCCGGCTGGGATGAACAGTTTGGTTATGGAAAAATAAACCTGAAAGGTTTCCGATCGCTGTTTGCAAATGCGGGGACGATTGGCTATACCGCAGAGCCGGGTACTTATGGGAACGCAGTATCCCTTGCCTTTGAGACGAATAAAATAGGGATGGATATCTATTATACAGTAGACGGCAGCCAGCCGTCTCCGGAAAACGGAATATTTTATACGGAGCCGGTCCGGATTAGCGGGCCGGTGAGCGTGCACGCGGCAGGATACATGGACGGAGTTCGCGTAACACAGGTATTTGAAGGATATTATGACATTTCTTCCGGGGTATACAAGCCGGGAGATGTGGATGAAGATGGGACGGTTACTTCCGTGGATGCCTATTATATTTTGCAGATGCTAGTAGGCAGAATGCAGTTCACGGAATTTCAGATGCAGCTTGCCGATGCAAATAAGGATGGGGCAGTCAACTCGATTGATGCGCTGTGGATTTTGCAGAAAGAGGTCGGACGATAGCCCATTCCTTATTCAATATCCGTCAACTTAATCTGCTCCACATCAAATGCAGAATCAGGGTGGATGGTAATCAGCTCTGCGCCGCGCTGCTCGGTATCCTTATCAATTCCCGGCATTGCAAGATAATCAATGCTCATTCCGTAAGTCAGACGGATTCCTTTATATTCCAGAGAAATATTATTGTAGTGGTCGTGTACGCAAAACATCGCTTTTGTGCTGCCAAGCTCAACTATGGTATGATAAGAAGTAATCTAATATATTAAACTATACCCGCAGGGAACCCCGTAATGCATGTCCTGCAGGTGGATTTTTTAAGGTGTATATAAATCATAAAAACAGCGGTATTGGAGGAAGTCATATGAGACAAATCATTGAAAATAAGCAGTATGATGAAGAACGGGCATTATATTTTTCAAAAGACTGTGATATAAGGCATTGTGTTTTTGCAGGACCAGCAGACGGAGAATCCGTATTAAAAGAATCAAGGGACATAACACTGCAGGACTGCAGTTTTTCCCTGCGTTATCCGTTATGGCATGTCAGGGGCTTTGTGATGGGCCAGAGCACCATGGACGAAAAGACGAGAGCTGCCATCTGGTATGCGGATGACGGAATCATAAAAAACTGTACCCTGAACGGAATTAAAGCAGTGCGGGAGTGCAGTCATATCCAGTTGGAAGACTGCCGGATTGTATCCCCGGAATTTGGATGGAAAAGCAATCATATTTGTTTAAAAGATACAGAGATCGAATCGGAATATATTTTCCTGGACAGCAAAAATGTCAAATTAGACCATGTTACCATGAAAGGAAAATATTCCTTTCAGTATATGGAAAACCTGGAAATATCCAATTCCGTGCTGGATACAAAAGACGCCTTCTGGCATAGCAGAAATGTGACAGTAGAAGACAGTGTCGTAAAAGGGGAGGATCTTGCATGGTTTTCGAACGGGCTTACGCTAATCAATTGCAAAATTATCGGCACGCAGCCGCTGTGTTACTGTGAAAATCTGAAGCTTGTAAACTGTACGATGGAAAATACGGATTTATCTTTTGAGTATTCGGATGTGGAAGCGGAGATTCAGGGTCACATAGATTCCGTGAAAAACCCAAAAAGCGGAACGATTATTGCAGACAGTGTTGGGGATATCATTTGGGAAAATCCGGTTATGGAATGCGCAGGAAAGGTCGTGGTCCGGTAGAGTTATTTTTTGTTTTATCTTTTGCATATATGCTGTTGCGGTACTGCTACGGTTATAAATAGCAATTATATTTTTTCAAATACATAGTATCACCTGTAAAATCACGTATAAAAAAATCAGACTGTGAAAAAATAAAAAAATAGAATGGTTTAATTTTTACGAGAAAAGGGTGATAATATGAAAGATAAAATTTTTGGCGTATTGCAGAGGGTAGGGCGTTCCTTTATGCTTCCCATCGCCATTTTGCCGGTTGCAGGCCTTTTGCTCGGAATCGGTGGTTCTTTTACAAATGAAACGATGCTAAAGACATACCGGCTGACAAAAATTATGGGGCAGGGAACCGTGTTAAATGCCATTTTGCAGGTGATGAGCAAGGCGGGAGACATTGTGTTTGCAAATCTGCCGATTATATTTGCCATGGGTGTCGCAATTGGTATGGCAAAACGGGAAAAAGAAGTGGCCGCGCTTGCCGCGGCAATCGCATTTTTTATTATGCACGCGTCCATTGGCGCAATGATTACAATTAATGGAGGGACGGAAACCCTGCTTGAGGGTGCCACAACCTCCGTGGTTGGCATCACATCCCTGCAAATGGGTGTGTTCGGCGGTATGATTGTTGGAATTGGGGTGGCGCTTCTGCACAACCGCTATTACAAAGTGGAGCTGCCACAGGTATTGTCCTTTTTTGGCGGTTCGAGGTTTGTTCCGATTATAAGCGGGCTTGTATTTACCCTGGTTGGAATTGCCATGTATTTTATCTGGCCGCCGATTCAGAACGGCATTTACCATATCGGGGATGTCGTTTTAAAATCCGGTTATTTTGGAACCTGGGTATACGGACTGACAGAGCGCGCCCTGATTCCGTTCGGTCTGCATCATGTATTTTATCTGCCGTTCTGGCAGACGGCAGTCGGCGGAACGTTAGAGGTAAACGGCGTGCTTGTGGAGGGGGCGCAGAATATTTTCTTCGCACAGCTGGCGGATCATTCCGTGGAGCATTTTGCGGTATCGGCAACCCGGTTTATGTCCGGTAAATTCCCGCTTATGATATTCGGCCTGCCAGGGGCGGCGCTTGCCATGTACCGCACCGCAAAGCCGGAAAAGAAAAAGCTTGTTTTTGGTCTGCTTTTATCAGCGGCGCTGACATCCATGCTTACCGGAATTACGGAACCGCTTGAGTTTACATTTTTATTTGTAGCGCCGCTTTTGTATATTATTCACTGTGTTTTTGCAGGGCTTGCCTATATGTTCATGCATATATGCGGCGTCGGTGTGGGAATGACGTTTTCAGGCGGTCTGATTGACATGTTTTTATTTGGAATTCTTCCCGGAAATGCCAAGACGGGCTGGATTTGGATTGTCATTGTAGGTATTGTATATTTTATTGTATATTACTTCTTATTTACCTTCTTAATCAAAAAGCTGAACTTAAAAACACCAGGAAGGGATGACGGCGAAGTAAAATTATACCGCAGAAGCGATGTAGAGGCAAAGAAAAATGGCCGGGAAAGTGAAAATGATGTGCTCTCTGCAACGATTTGTGCCGGCCTTGGAGGAAAGAGCAACATTGAGGATGTGGACTGCTGTGCGACAAGGCTTCGCTGTACGGTACAGAAAACGGAGCTTGTAAATGAAGAAATGCTGCGCTCCACCGGGGCATCCGGCGTAATCCGCAAAGGCTTTGGTGTACAGATTATTTTTGGACCGAGAGTCTCCGTGATTAAATCTAATTTTGAAGATTATCTGGAAACAGCGTCGGATGAACCGGTTGTTGTGGATTTGGATAAACTTGAGGAGCAGAAAGAAGATATAAAAAAGAATGAGAAATCGATACCGCCCCTTGTAATTGCGGCACCGGTTTCCGGCGTGGTTGAGGATATTACCAGGGCACCGGATGAGGGATTTGCCGAAAAAATGATGGGTGACGGGGTAATTATTACCCCGGAAGAGGAGTTTATAACAGCGCCGGCTGACGGCGAAATCAGTTTTGTATTTGACACAAAGCATGCGATTGGAATGCTGACAGAGCATGGGATGGAGCTTTTGCTGCACATGGGAATTGACACGGTGAAGTTAAACGGACAGGGCTTCGAGGTGTTTGTCAGGGCAGGAGATCAGATAAAGAAAGGGCAGCAGCTTATGAAGCTGGATTTGGACTATCTGAAAAAACATGCGCCGTCGTTGGCGTCGCCAATCCTTTGTACCAATCTTGGAGAACACCAGAAAATACACCTGCTGCATGAGGGACACATCCGTGCAGGGGAAGATATGTACCTGATTGAGGAGTAAGGTATCATTTAAAAATAAGCAGAATAAATGCAAAAGAGTTGTTTTATAAGGTACGGCGCCGGTTTGAATTGCTTAAACCGGCGCTGTTAGGTTAAAATCATAAAAAACTGATAAAAAAGAAGCGGTGGTGCAAATCTGATAAAAACAGAAAAAATAAATGTCAGAGCTGAGTTTTTTTATGAAAGACTTTAAATTGTTTTAGAGTTATGATACAATTTTAGGCAGAAGCTTATATTTTCGCAGGGCGGTCTCTAAAGACATTTCAGCCAGGGAAAATATGACAATATAAAAAAATTAAGAAAGAAGGAAATGAAGATGAGCCAGGTAAAAGAGAGAAGGTTGGCAGCCGGTGCACCAAGGCGGGGAATCGGAATTACGGTAAAGTTGGTGGCGGCTGTTATTGTGAGCGTGATCATTGCCGTATCCATACTGATGGTGACCGTATATGACCGGATGTCCGAGACACTTCTGGAAAAGAGTGAGGAAATACTGCATACGACTGCCGATAAGACGCTTCAGGAGACCCGGGCATGGATGAACAAAACGCTTACCATGCTGGAAGTCCAGAGAGATACGATAGAGTATGGGGATATGGATATTCCTGAAATGACAGAGTACATAAAGCATACGGCAGGAAAGAATGATGCTTACCCGGCGGGACTGTATGTAGCGCTGACGGACGGCTCTTTGTATCATGCGTCTTTTGTACCGGGACCGGACTTTGATGCTTTGTCAAAAAGCTGGTATCAGGATGGACTGGATTCCGAAGATTTTATATTGGGGGATGTCTATTTTGACGAGGACAGTCAGTCCTATGTTGTGGGAGCATCCGGAGTATTGAAGGACAAAAAAGGTGCCGTGCGCGGCGTTGCGGCAGCAGATGTGTATCTGGATTCTATTTCGGATATTGTCAGCAATATTCAGATTGAGGATACGGGCGGTATTTTTCTGGTTGACACAAGTACGGATACCATCATCGGACATAAGGATGAGACGATAGTCGGAAAAAAGCTGAGCGAATCCGATGGTATGTATGCCTATGCAGACAAACAGATACAGGAGGGAAAACTGGGTCTCAGCCTTTATAAAGATACATATATTGAGATAGATAAGGTTGAGGGGAGCAATTGGATTACAGTTGCCTATGTGTCCCAGACAGAGGTATTATCAGAACTCTTTGACCTGACAAAAATTATGGCAGAGCTTTCCGTTATCGCGGTGCTTTTGCTGATGCTTGTTGTCATTGTTCTGATTCGTTGGATTATCGGCAGACCGGTAAAGAAGCTGAGCCAGGCAGCTACCCGGATTGCAGAAGGGGAGCTGGACCAGACGATTGACTGCAGGTCCCGGGATGAACTGGGTATACTTGCATACAATTTTAATCAGGTTGCGGTAAGGCTGCGCGATTACATAGAGTATATTAATGAAATATCTGATACACTGCGGGACATTGCAAAGGGGAATCTGGCATTTGAACTGCAAAATGAATACACCGGCGAGTTTTATAAAATAAAGGAATCTCTGGATGAGATTGCTGTCGAGTTTAATACGGTCATAGGGCAGATAAATGCATCTTCAAGGGATGTAGCTGCCGGTTCGGGGCAAGTTTCCGACAGTGCGGTGAGCCTGTCTCAGGGGTCTACACAACAGGAGCAGGAGGTAAGAACACTGGCCGGATATATGAGCGAAACGTCCGACAGTGTACAGAAGACTGCCCAGGATGCGCAGAAGGCAGACAGTATTTCACAGGAAGTCAGGGAAGGCCTTCTGGAAAGCAATAAAAAAATGAAAAATATGACAGAAGTAATTCAGAAAATAAGCGAGAAATCAACTGCAATTAATGTGATTGTGAAGACCATTGACGATATTGCATTCCAGACAAATATACTTGCGCTGAATGCGGCAGTAGAAGCTGCCCGCGCTGGAGAAGCGGGAAAAGGTTTTGCAGTTGTGGCACAGGAGGTCCGGTCTCTGGCAGGCAAATCTGCCAATGCGGCGAAGGAGACTACGGAGCTTCTTGGGGAGACCATACATTCTATGGAAGATGGAGTCGGTGCGGCTGAGGATACGGCAAAATCCATGCTGGCAGCAGCAAAACTGGCACAGGAGCTTGACAGTCTGATAGGCGGTATTGCAGAGTATACAAAGCAGCAGGCTGTAACGGTGGAGGAAATCCGCCACGGAATTGACCAGATTGCCGTCGTAGTTGAGAGAAATGTCAATACGGCTGAATCCAGTGCCGCAGCCAGCGAGGAGCTGGCCAGCCAGGCCGACGCACTAAAGAGGCTGGTATCCCGTTTCCGATTGAGAAGATAAGCGGCAGTGAAGCGAAAAGCTATTGAAAATGATGTCGAAATCCGTTATAATTTCATTAAATTATAAGTTGCGAATATAATGTGCAGATTAAGGAGGATGCAAGAATGAGTGAAGCAAGAAGGGTAAACAGTATGATTTTTCGATGCTGGGCAGTTGTTATTGTTGTTCTGGTAGCAGCTTATGCGCTGGAAGTGATAAAGGGACAGAGAGGGATTGGATATTATATTGTTTTTGTGCTTTTGGCGGTAATTCCGGCAGTAGTAGGTGGCATTGTTTACAAAAAGCGGCCGGAAAGCATTGCGATATCTCGAATAGCTGCATATAGTTACGTAGGCTTTTATGCATTTGTGCTTCTGACTGGAGACACGCCGCTCGTATTCACCTATATACTGCCCATGGCGTTTGCGCTGATGGCGTGCAATAAGATAAGAATTTTTGTTGCTTATACCTGTATTGTAATGGCTGTAAATGCAGTGCAGATCATATACAAATGTACGGCGTTGGGAGCAACGTCAGCGGACGATGTTGCCAATTACGAAATACAAATTGCTGCATTGCTGCTGTGTCTTCTCTGCGCTATTTTTTCCTTACTGGTACTGAATAAAAATAATAATGAAAAAATAGAACATATAGCGGACAGAGAACATCAGCAGAAAGGAATGCTGAAGACCATTCTGACAGTGACGCAGGATGTGAAAGCATGTTCTGACCAGATTAGTGACGCCATGCATGATATGATGCAGGATGCGACTGCAACAATGGAATCCATGAAGCAGATTACGGACGGAACGGCACAGACAGCAGAAGCGATTCAGCAGCAGATGGAAAAGACCAATACCATTCAGGATGCAATTAATGAAAGCGTTCTGATTTCAAACAGTATTTATGATTTGTCAACCGCGGCAATTGAGAATGTGCAGGTGGGTATTAAGAATATGTCGGCATTGAGTGAAACAGCAAGAACGGTGGATGAGAGTAAAGAAGAAGTTTGTGTGCGCATGGAAACTTTGGGAACGAAAACGATGGATGCCATGGAGTGTGTGTCTTTAATCCGGAACATCACCCAGCAGACAAATCTGCTTGCGTTAAATGCATCCATTGAGGCTGCCAGAGCCGGAGAGATGGGACGCGGGTTTGCCGTGGTTGCAGGGGAAATTACAGAACTTGCTAATCAGACAAAGGAGTCCACAGAAGAAATAGAACGGCTGATTCTCGAATTGCAGCAGGAGGCAAAGACAGCATCCGAAGCCGTGAACGCAATGGCATTAGCCAGTGAAAAGCAAAATGGAATTATCGGAGAAACAGAGAAATACTTAAAAAATATTGACAACAGTATTGCAGAAGTATATAAGAAATCAAAGGTGCAGACAGATCAGATAAATGAAATTAACAGTTCCAATAAAGAAATTGTCCAGAATATCCATACCATATCGGCGGTCAGTGAAGAGGTTACGGCCAATTCCCAACAGACCAGCGATATTACGCAGAACAGCCGCTGTACAGTGGAGTTAATGCAGAAGAAGGTTGTGGAACTGACCGATAACATGGGCAGGCTGGACGGACTGCAGGAATAAAGGAAAAGGGTAATGACCAGGTGATTCGTGCATGATGATTCGTGCACGAATTGTTTTTCGAAAGATTTGCGGAAAAGGAGCAGACAATGATTAAAACATTAGCAAAACATGTGAAGGAATTTAAAAAGGATTCCATTGCTACACCGATTTTCATGGTGTTAGAGGTAATTATGGAGACAATTATTCCACTTATGATGGCCTCTATCGTGGATAGCGGCGTAGATGATAGTAATATGAAGCATATTTACCTTATGGGAGGCCTTATGTTTGCGGCAGCGGGCTTCAGCCTTTTTTGCGGGATTATGGGCGGCTTTTTCGGCGCACGTGCCTCTGCCGGATTTGCAAGAAATTTAAGGGAGGCAATGTTTTGTAACATTCAGCGTTTTTCCTTTTCCAATATTGATAAATACAGCACGGCAGGACTTGTGACGAGGCTGACAACGGATGTTACCAATATACAGAATGCATATCAGATGATTTTAAGAATGTTTATGAGGGCACCGTCCACATTGATTTGTGCGATGGCAATGTCCTTTGTTATCAATAAAAAAATTGCATCCATTTACCTTGCGGCAGTCATTTTTTTAGGCATCTGCCTGTTTTTTATTATGCGCAGGACGACGAGATATTTTAATATGGTGTTTCAGAAATACGATGACTTAAATGCCAGCGTGCAGGAAAATGTATCCTCTATCCGCGTTGTAAAGGCATATGTAAGGGAAGAGTTTGAAAAGAATAAATTTAAAAAGGCGAGCGAGAATATTTACAGAATGTTTGTGAATGCGGAAAAAATATTAGTGCTGAACACACCGCTTATGCAGTTTACTGTATATGGATGTATTTTATTAATCAGCTGGATTGGCGCCCATATGGTGGTGGCAGAAGGGTTAAGAACAGGACAGCTGATGAATCTTCTGACATACTGTATGAATATTTTAATGAGCCTTATGATGGTATCCATGATTTTTGTTATGGTCACAATGAGCTCGGCAAGCGCAAGGCGTATTGCTGAAATTCTGGAGGAAGAGCCGGATATCAAGAATCCAGAGAATCCCGATTATGAGGTGGAGGACGGAAGCATTGTTTTTGAAGATGTTGATTTCCGGTACCATAAAAATGGTGAAAAGCCGGTATTAAAAAATATCAGTCTGTCGATCAAAGCCGGAGAAACAATTGGAATTATCGGCGCAACCGGAAGTGCAAAAACAAGTCTTGTCAATTTAATCAGCAGGCTCTATGACGTGACGGCGGGAAAAGTGCTGGTTGGCGGAAAGGATGTAAGAAATTATGATTTGGAGACGCTTCGGAATCAGGTAGCCGTTGTGCTGCAGAAAAATGTTCTGTTCAGCGGAACGATTCTGGAAAATTTGCGCTGGGGAGATAAAGAAGCTACGGAAGAAGCGTGTATGCGCGCGTGCAGGCTTGCCTGCGCCGATGAATTTATTTCAAGAATGCCAGATGGTTATCATACCTATATTGAGCAGGGAGGCACCAATGTGTCCGGCGGTCAGAAACAGCGGCTGACGATTGCAAGAGCGCTGCTGAAAAAGCCGAAAATACTCATTCTCGATGATAGTACCAGCGCTGTTGATACGGCAACGGAGGCGAAAATCCGAAAAGCATTCGCAGAAGAAATACCAGAGACGACAAAGCTCATTATTGCACAGAGAATCTCAAGCATAGCGGGGGCGGACAGGATTTTAGTCATGGAGGACGGCCGAATTGACGGATTCGGAACCCATGATGAGCTGCTTGCAGAGAACGAAATCTACCGGGATGTCTATGAATCGCAGACAGGCGGAAATGCAGATTTTGACCAGGATGGAGGTGAGCTGTAATGGCAGAACAAAAGGTAAGAGAGTTCAAAGGCGGCGGACCCGGCGGGCCAAGAGTGCGCGGCCCGAAGCCCAAAATTGAAAATGCCGGACAATTGTTTCTGCGGATGATGAAGTATCTGCTGAAAAGCTATAAATGGCATCTGTTAATCGTTGTTATCTGTATTTTCGGAGGGGTGCTGGCGAATGTCCAGGGTACGATGTTTACAAAGACGCTGATTGATGAGTACATTACGCCTTTAATCGGAGCCACCCATCCGGATTTCGGACCGCTGGCAGGGGCAATCGCTACCGTGGCAGGATTTTACCTTTTGGGAATTCTTGCATCCTATCTTTATTCCCGGATTATGGTAAATGTCACGCAGGGAACGCTAAAAAATCTCCGGGATGATATGTTTCAGCATATGCAGAGTTTGCCTATCGGATATTTTGATACGCATGCCCATGGAGATGTTATGTCCATGTACACCAATGACATTGATACGCTAAGACAGATGATCAGCCAGAGCATGCCGCAGTTTTTACAGAGTATTATAACCGTTGTGAGCGTGCTGGCCAGTATGCTTGTGCTCAGTATTCCCCTGACAGTACTGACTCTTGTTATGGTTGCAGTTATGTTGGTTTCAACAAAAAAGACTGCCAGCTTAAGCGGACGGTATTTTATAGCCCAGCAAAGAGATATCGGAGCGCTGAACGGTTTTATTGAAGAAATGATGGAAGGGCAGAAGGTGGTAAAGGTATTTTGCCATGAAGAAGAGAGCAAAGCACAATTCCATGAGTTAAATGAAAATTTATTTGACAGCGCGCACAATGCAAACCGGTTTGCTAATATTTTAGGGCCGATTAACGCACAGCTTGGAAATGTCAGCTACGTGTTGTGTGCCGTTGCAGGCGGTATTTTGGCGTTAAATCATGTCGGTGGATTTACAGTCGGCGCCCTGGCCAGTTTTCTGACATTTAATAAAAGTTTCAATATGCCCATTAATCAGGTCAGCCAGCAGATGAATTCGATTGTAATGGCACTCGCCGGCGCGGAGCGAATTTTTAAGCTTTTGGATGAAAAGCCGGAGCCGGATGACGGATATGTAACGCTTGTCAATGCAAAAATGGAAAACGGTACACTGACGGAGACAGAGGACCGTACGGGAATATGGGCATGGAAGCATTATCACAAAGCGGAGGGTACAACAACCTATGCCCGGTTACAGGGCGATGTCGTATTTGACGACGTGGATTTTGGGTACACGCCGGAAAAGATGGTGCTGCATAACATTGAAATGTTTGCCGCGCCGGGACAGAAAATTGCGTTTGTCGGCTCGACCGGGGCGGGAAAGACAACCATTACAAATCTGATTAACCGGTTTTACGATATTCAGGACGGAAAAATCCGTTACGATGGAATTAATATTAACAAGATAAAAAAAGCGGACCTGCGGCAGTCTCTTGGAATTGTTCTGCAGGATACGCATTTATTTACCAATACCGTGCGGGAAAATATCCGCTATGGAAGGCTGAATGCCACAGACGAGGAAGTAGAGGCAGCGGCGAAGCTGGCCAATGCGGATGGATTTATCCGGCGTCTTCCGAAAGGGTATGATACAGTGCTTACCGGGGACGGGGGAAATTTAAGTCAGGGACAGCGCCAGCTTCTGGCCATTGCAAGGGCGGCCATTGCAGACCCGCCGGTGCTGATTCTGGACGAGGCAACGAGCTCTATTGATACGCGTACGGAGAAAATAGTACAGGATGGCATGGATAAGCTGATGCGGGGCAGAACGACCTTTGTGATTGCCCACCGTCTTTCTACGGTCAGAAACAGCGACTGCATTATGGTAATGGAAAATGGCCGCATTATTGAACGGGGAAGGCATGAGGAACTGCTGGAGCAGAGGGGAAAATATTACCAGTTGTATACCGGAAACCAGATTGCGTAGGAAGAAAGGGTGAATAGAATGCCGGCAGTACAGCAATATTTACAGCGTATGTGTGACAATGTATATGCAACTCCGGGGTTTTTATCCAAAAATAGCTGGATGTATGACGATGGTGTGGTATTGGTGCAGTTAAAAAAAATATATGAAACATATGGCGATGACCGTTTTTTGAACTTGTTATATACATATTGCCGGCAGTTTGTAAAAAACGGCATGGTTCCTTTTGTAGAGAAGCGCCCATTAAGTCTTGATAATATGAACAATGCCAGAGTAGTGTTTGACGCATATATGCTGAGCGGTGATTTGGAATACAGGGCATGTCTGGACTGGTTTCTGCAATTGTATGAAAAGCATCCCCGTATCAGAGAAACAAATGGTTTGTGGCATAAAGTGCGCTATCCGAACCAGATGTGGCTGGACGGACTTTATATGCTGCACCCGTTTCTGGCACAATATGCTGCGTATTTTTGCCAATCGGAGCTGTTTGCGGATATCGGGCACCAGTTTTCACTTGTGCAGAACTATTTATTTGATGAGAAAACCAGTTTGTATTTCCACGCATATGATCATTCAAAAAAGAGTTTCTGGTGCGACAAAAAAACAGGATGTTCCCCGAATTTCTGGGGCAGATCATTGGGATGGCTTGGGATGGCATGTGTGGATGTTCTGGAAATCGTGCCGCCTGAAAATACAACAGTGACAAAACCTGTTTGCACGGTGCTGCGGCATCTGGCAGAGGGAATCGAAAAATGGCAGGACAAACAAAAAGGCGTATGGTATCAGCTGACGGCGCTTTCGGAGGAACCGGGAAATTATCTGGAGGGAAGCTGTTCTGCCATGTTTGTGTATACGCTGTTAAAAGGAATGCGCATCGGTGCTTTGCCAAAGAGCTATAAAAGGGCAGCCATGGAGGGCGCAAAAGGTCTGATAAAAGAGTTTTACCGGGAAGAATCAGGAAAAATTCAGATGATAAATATTTGCCAGGTTGCCGGACTGGGGCCTGAAAAAAAACCGGAAAGGGATGGAAGTATATCCTATTATCTGGGAGAGCCGATTGTCTCAAATGATAAAAAAGGTTACGGCGCTATGCTTGGTGCATTGTATGAATGGAGCCTGATGTAGGCAGGGATAGAATTTTTATTAATAGAAAAAAGCGACAGACGGGACTCGAACCCTACCACCCGTCTATTAAGTGACTGCAAGTTTAGGAAGCCTTCAGTGAGAAGTGGGCGAAGCCCAAAAGGGCTTCCGCCTTGACTACCCTTCACTGCATGCAGCGGGAGCTGTCAAGGGCAGTACAAGGTGCTGTTTATATACCCTTGACAGCTTCTGCTGTATGCAGTATCACAGCGTAAATTATGTAAACCACTGATTGGCCTAATTAATAT
>CANOFI010000010.1 GCA_947565255.1 uncultured Lachnospiraceae bacterium | reverse complement strand
TTTAGCGTCTTCTTTTCCCTTGACCGTTAATGGCGAATTACTCCAGCCTTGTAGCAAAGTATTACGCAAAACACAACACAGAAACTATATGGAAATGGTGCTGTACTTGTATTGTAATAGTGCTATATGGTAAAATTTATGATATTTTGTAATAATTACTGAACCCTCAGAAAACAAAGAAAACCCCCGGAAACAACAGACTCCCGGGAGTTTTTAAGGCATTTTGAAATTGTGATAAAATTATCTCTTACTAAACTGCGGTGCTCTTCTGGCAGCTTTGAGACCGTATTTCTTTCTTTCCTTCATTCTCGGATCTCTTGTCAAAAATCCTGCCTTCTTCAAAACCGGCCGGAAATCTGCATCAACCTGCAGCAGAGCTCTGGAAATACCATGCCTGATTGCTCCCGCCTGTCCGGTATATCCGCCGCCATGCACGTTTACCATCACATCGTATTTGTCAACTGCGTCAATTGCTGCTAACGGCTGACGAACCGTAACCTTCAGTGTTTCCAATCCAAAATACTCGTCAATGTCTCTTTTATTGATTGTAATTTTGCCTGTACCAGGCTTTACATATACTCTTGCAATTGATTTCTTTCTTCTTCCTGTTCCGTAATATGCTGTTTTAGCCATTCTGTTTTCCTCCTTTCAACCTTCCACTAAAATGTCAGTACTTCTGGTTTCTGTGCTGCATGATTATGCTCAGCGCCAGCATACACATGAAGTTTGCGATACATTTGTCTTCCTAAAGGTCCCTTTGGAAGCATTCCCTTAACAGCTAACTCAATTACCCTTTCAGGCTTCTTCGCCATCATCTCTCTTAATGTAGTCTCTTTCATACCACCTACATATCCGGAATGATGGTAATAAATTTTCTGATCCAATTTTCTTCCGGTAACTTTTACCTTCGCAGCGTTAATTACAATCACATAATCTCCTGTATCCATGTGGGGAGTAAATATCGGTTTTTTCTTACCTCTTAAAACGCTTGCAACTTCTGATGCCAAACGGCCTAATGTCATATCTGTAGCGTCTACAACGTACCAATTTCTTTCAATTGTAGCCGGGCTTGCCATAAAACTGTTCATTGGTTTACCTCCTTGATGTTCTCATTTCAAATTGTTTTACTCGTACGGATTTCTCCATTCCTGAAACCATTGCAGCCAGATGCCAGTATCTGCAGCAAACATGTCTGCCTTCCCAATGTCCGAAAAGAAGGCAAAACATAAAAGGTTCCAGACAATTTATATGGAAAATGTATCCCGGGGCTATGGGAAACATTTTTCTCCATTGTCACATTTAAACATTATATTACAGCTCTTTGTGCGTGTCAACCATTTTTTTCTTTTTTACAGGATAAATATATCCATCCTGCAGAACCACTTACGGCATTTTGCCGCTGCCGCAGCTCTTCCTTTTTTCATAAACAAACATCCACCCTGTCAAATGCAATCTTAACAAGCTTCAGTCCCCTGGCCGGCGCAGTGCGCCCGGCAGCATCGCGGTTCTTTTTCGCAAGAATAGTAAGCATATCGGCCGGCGCAAGCACGCCGGTACCTGCATCAATGAGCGTTCCTGCAATAATTCTTACCATATTATAAAGAAATCCGTTCCCCTCTATCTGAATTTTAATCAGACTCCCATCCTTTTTCACCTCGCACCGGTAAATGGTCCTTACCGTATCCTCCACCTGTGTATGAATATTGCAAAAACTTTTAAAATCATGCGTTCCAACCAGATAATCCGCGGCCTCCTGCATGCGTTTTACATGAAGCGGATGATGAAAAAAATATGCATACTGCCTGCCAATCGGATTTTCAAATTTATGATTATAAATGGTATATTCGTACGTCTTTTTTGTATGGCAGCGGCGCGGATGAAACGCTATGGGTACATCACCCGAACACTGCACGCGAATATCCTCCGGCAGACTCTGGTTCAGGGCATAAGCCACCTTTTCCCCCGGAATTCTTGCACTGGTATCAAACACCGCAACATTTCCAAGCGCGTGCACCCCTGCATCGGTACGGCTTGCCCCGATGACCCTGATGTCCTCCTTCAGAATACGGGAAAGCTCACAATTCAACACTTCCTCAATTGTCCGTCCATTCGGCTGTAACTGCCACCCGCAATAATTGGTGCCGTCGTAGGCTACCACAAGCATAATTCTACGCATACCTTACCCCTTCATACAAAACAATCCCGCAATAATTTATAAAACATTTCTTACCACAGCACCTTACATGTAATATGAACAGCCACATACAAAGTCAATACGCCGAACGCCGCCGCATCCTGCGTCTGGTACTTCAGAGGCTTCATGCGGGTGCGCCCTTCGCCGCCGCGGTAACACCGCGCCTCCATCGCCATTGCGAGGTCATTTGCACGGCGGAATGCCGCTACAAAAAGAGGAACTAAAATAGGAAGCATCCCTTTCGCACGATGAAAGATATTTCCGCTCTCAAAATCAGCCCCCCTCGCGCTCTGCGCCTTCATAATCTTATCTGTCTCCTCTAACAGAATCGGAATAAAACGAAGGGCAATTGACATCATCATCGCAATCTCATGCGCCGGCAGCTTCACGATGCGAAAAGGCTTTAACAGACTCTCAATTCCATCCGTCAGCTGGTTCGGCGTCGTTGTAAACGTCATCATCGAGGAACCGACAATCAACATCACAATCCGGATTACAAGAAAAACTGCGCTTTGTATGCCTTCACGGGTAATGGTAAACCTCCAGAACTGTACCACAGGCTCTCCTTTGATGAGAAACAGATTAAATAAAACCGTTACCGACAGCAGCAGCAAAATCGGCTTCAGGCCCCTTAAGATGAATTTCAGAGGCACCTTTGACGCCCAAATCGTCACAACCAGCAGCGCCCCCGACACAATAAAGCCCGGCACACTTGAAAAGACAAAAAGCGAAATAATATACAAAAATGTCCCGAGCAGTTTCACGCGCGGATCCAGCCGGTGGACGAATGACTCCGTTCTATAATATTGTCCCACTGTAATATCACGTATCATGAATCGGTTCCCTTTCTTTCGCACGATTATCGGAGAACACCCGCAGAATCTCCTGTTTTGCTTCCCGCAGTGTCGTCGCACCTGCCCGCACCGGAATTCCTTTTTCCTGCAGCTCATTCATAATGTATGTCACCTGCGGCGCGGCAAGTCCGATTTTCTCCAGCTCTTTATAATAAGAAAACGCCTCCGCCGGCTGCGCGTCCAGCACCAGTTTTCCTTCATTCAGCACCAGAATCCGGTTTACATAATTCGCGACATCATCCATACTGTGTGAGACAAGCAAAATTGTCTTTCCCTGTTCTTTCTGTAAACCGGCAATCAGCTCTAAAATTTCATCACGCCCTTTCGGATCCAGACCCGCGGTCGGCTCATCCAAAATCAAAAAATCCGGATCCATCGCAAGAACACCCGCAATTGCCGCGCGGCGCTTCTGCCCTCCCGATAAATCAAACGGGGACTGGTAAAAAAGCTCATCTGGAAACTGCATCTGATGCAGGGCTGAAAATGCACGCAATTCCACTGTTTTCTGGTCAAGACCAAGATTCCCTGGTCCAAAACAGACATCCTTAAACACGGTGGATTCAAACAGCTGGTATTCCGGATACTGAAACACCATACCAACCTTACTGCGCAAATATTTTTTATCAAAATCCCGGTCGCTGATATCCTGACCCCTGAACAAAACCATCCCTTCTGTCGGAGCAATCAGTCCGTTCAGCATCTGCATCATTGTGGATTTCCCTGAGCCGGTATGACCAATCACCCCGATAAATTCCCCTTTCGGAATCACAAGATTAATGTCCTTTAAGGCATAATGCTCCTGCGGTGTACCCTTTTCATATATATAGCTGACATGATCTAATATAATTGACATAACGCCTCCACCAGTTCTTCTCTCGTCAAAATCCCATTTGGCAGTCTCAATCCCGCTTTTCTGAGCTCATACGCCAGCAACGACGCTGCAGGCACATCCAGCCGGAGCGATTTCATCTGTTCCACATCCGAAAAAATCTCCCGCGGCGTTCCCTGCATCCGTATCTTACCGGCATCCATGACAAATACTTTATCAGCGCCGATGACTTCCTCCATATAATGCGTAATCAGTACAATCGTTACATGTTCCATTTTGTTGAGGGCATGCAGCGTTTTCAGCACCTCCTGCCGCCCCTGCGGATCCAGCATCGCTGTCGGTTCATCCAGAATAATACACTTGGGACGCATCGCCACAATTCCGGCAATGGCCACCCGCTGCTTCTGTCCTCCGGATAATTTGTTGGGGGACATTTTCCGAAACGAGTACATACCGACTGCCTTTAAGCTGTCTGCAACCCTGTTCCAGATTTCATCTGTTGGAATCCCGATATTTTCGGGGCCAAATCCTACGTCCTCCTCCACCACTGTCCCAATTATCTGGTTGTCCGGATTCTGGAACACCATGCCTGCGCTCTGGCGAATGTCCCACACATTGCGCTCCGCAGATGTATCCATGCCGTCTACCCACACGCTTCCCTCCGTCGGGACAAGAATGCTGTTCAGATGCTTTGCAAACGTTGATTTTCCTGAGCCATTGTGTCCGAGCACGGCAATAAATTCTCCTGCCTGGACGTCCAGACTGATATCATCCACTGCCCGGTTAATCGACTCTACATTGCCTTCCTCATCCCGCCGGATATATTCAAATATGATATTTTTTACTTCTATCATTCCCATAAACAAATCCTCTTTGCCAAATCTGACGCCTCGATTGTTAATATACCATTCACATTTTATCATTATTTGAACAAAAAGACAACTACAGAATACGTTTTATCCTGACAATACTATTGACACCTTCAGCCCGGAAAACTGAACTGGCGCATTGGAAAACTACTTGCGGATCACACAAAAACATGCTATAATTGAGGAATATCATGGAATTTTCAGAAAAATCTCATGTGAATAGAATTGCCTGTATCGGCCATGCCATTGTATGTGCCGTACTCCTTGCCGCTTATTTTTTAGAATTTCTCAGCGGCGCGCGTACCATCACATATTTTGTAATTTTTGCATTGCTTCTTACCATTCCGGTTATCACAGAATTTGTTATTTACAAAAAGAATCCCGAAGCGGAATCGCTGAAACATATCATGGGCAATACATACGGAATTGTTTATGTATTTGCCCTTTTTACAACAGAAAGCGCCATGGTATACACCTATGCTTTTCCGATGTTTATTATTGTCACCCTGTTTTCTGACATCCGGTTCTGCATACTGATTGCGTCGGTTGCCTCGGCAATGAATATGGCCAACATCATATACCTTAGTGTTGCCGGCCATCTCGGACATATGACTGCGCAGGACATTAAAATCCGAATCGCATGTTCCATTTTGCTGGCCGTTTACATGACCATTGCCACAATGGTCAACAACCGGGTCAACAAGGAAAAAATGTCGCATATCAATAAGCAGAAGGACGATTCCGTCCATCTTCTGGACCACGTCCTGGCCACCTCAAACGCTATGATAACAGATGTTGAGGAAGCAAACAAAAACGTATCTATTTTAGGAACATCTGTTCAGGATATAAAAAATGCAATGAATGAAGTATCTACCGGAAGCAACGAAACTGCGCAATCCGTTCAGGAACAGCTTGTACAGACCGAGAAAATTCAGGAACACATCACAACTGTCAAAGCAGCCAGCCAGTCCATTTCGGAAAATATGCAGCATACAATGAATATCGTGGCGGACGGAGAGGAAAAAATCAGCTCCCTTTCCAGCCAGGTGGCATGCTCCATGGAAGCAAATACACTGGTGACAACACAGATGAATACCCTCAGCGGCTATCTGGCACAAATGAATACCATTGTGGAAACCATTACAAGCATTGCGGAAAGCACAAGCCTTCTGGCTCTGAATGCAAGTATCGAAGCTGCCCGCGCCGGGGAAGCCGGAAGAGGATTTTCCGTCGTTGCCGGAGAGATTACTTCTCTCGCCAATCAGACAACCGAAGCAACCGAAAGCGTTACGCGGCTGATTAACAATATTACAGACGGCTTCACGCAGGTAGAAAAGGCCGTAGATGCCGTTTCTAACAGCAACCGCCTCAACGAACAAAATGCACAGACTGTAAAACAGAATTTTCAGGACATTGCTGCAGAATCCGGGATTATCAACCAGCAGACACAGGGGCTGGCAGACGCGATATCGGCTCTCGAATCAGCAAATATCGAAATTATCGATAAAATACAGATGATTTCTGCCATTTCCGAAGAAGTATCGGCACATGCTGAGGAAACGTATCAGTCGTGTGATGCCAACCACAACTTAGTGAATAAAATTACCGAAATTGTAGAACGACTAAATGATGGAGCCCAGAAATTACATTCTTAATGTATCATAATAAACGGAGGGAACATGGACGATTATATTCTAAGCTGCAGTTCCACTGCTGATTTATCAAAGGAACATTTTGACAGCCGCGACATTCGCTACATCTGCTTTCATTTTGAACTGGACGGCAGACAATATTCAGATGACCTGGGGCATTCCATTCCATTTGACCAGTTTTACCAAAAAATGACAGATGGTGCGCAGACGAAAACTTCCCAGATAAACGCAGATGAATATGAAGCCTATTTTGAATCATTTTTAAAAGACGGGAAAGACATTCTGCATGTTACCCTGTCATCTGGAATTTCCGGCACCGTCAATTCTGCAAACATTGCCCGGGAATCCTTGCAGGAACGCTTTCCAAAACGCCGAATCCTGATAGTGGATTCTCTTGGAGCTTCCTCCGGTTACGGTCTCGTTATGGACAAATTAGCGGATTTGCGTGACGAGGGCAAAAGCCTTACAGAAATATATAACTGGATTGAAGAAAATAAACTGCGCATGCACCACTGGTTTTTTTCTACGGACCTTACATTTTATATCCGAGGCGGACGTATATCAAAAACAGCCGGATTCATTGCCGGCGTTCTAAATATCTGTCCTCTCTTAAACATGAATGACAAAGGCGAACTGATTCCCCGCGAAAAAATCCGCACAAAAAAGAAAGTCATCAAAACCATTGTTGAGCGCATGGAACAATTCGCAGAAAACAAAACTGCATATGCAGATAAATGTTTTATCTCCCACTCGGCCTGTCGCGAAGATGCCGCGGCAGTAGCTGCTCTTGTGGAAGAGCGGTTTCCAAACCTGAAAGGTTGTGTGCTGATCAACGATATCGGAACCACGATTGGAAGCCACACTGGCCCGGGAACCATTGCACTGTTTTTCTGGGGAGAAACACGCACGGATTAAGGCTGCGTCGTCGGTTCCTATTCTGAGGCGTATCCCAAAATTCATTCACGTTCTCACACAGACAAAAGCTCAGCGGGGGTGGTCACAATCCTTTCTGCCCCCTGCTTTTCCAGAAATTCTTTTTCCCGAAATCCCCAGCTTACAGCCACAAAAGCAATCCCCGCATTTTGCGCTGTCTGGATATCCACCTCCGAATCTCCGACATAAAGCGCTTCTTCCTTTTTTATGCCTAATTTATCAAGCACTTCAAACACACTGTCCGGCCAGGGTTTCCTGCGGATTCCCTCCCGTTCTCCTACGACATAATCAAACAGCCCCGGAAAATAATCCCTGCATAAGGACTGTACAGCAAAATCTGCTTTATTCGAAATCACAGCCGTCTGGCAGCCGCCCTGACGCAGCTTTGCAATCTGGTCCTCTACACCGTCATATGGCCTGGTTTTATCGGCACAATGTAGCTTATAATGCTCCTTAAAGGACTGAAGAACATGGCTGCGGTCCGCCTCACTGGTATCTTTTGGCACCGCACGCTCAATCAGCATCTGAATTCCGTTTCCAACAAAACGCCGCACCTCATCTTTCGTTCTCTCCTGCAAGTTATTTTTTTGCAAAGCATAATTTAAGCTGTCTGCCAAATCATCCAACGTATTTAATATTGTCCCGTCCAAATCAAAAATAACCAGCTTATATCTCATTTGCTATTCCTCCACATCTACCACAATATATTCAGATTTACATCCCGTTTTAAATTTCATTGCCCAGTCCGAAATGCCGGAGGTGACAATAAACTCTGTCCCGCCCCGCTTCTCCTTTCCATAGGTTTTGTCGTTTGCACCAATCCACTCTCCAACATAGGTCACCGGAAAAAACTGTCCGCCGTGGGTATGCCCCGACAATACCAAATCAGCTCCGGCTTCCGCCTCGGCTTCATAATCATTGGGCTGGTGGTCCATAACTACAATGAATTTATCTTTGTCAAGCGGCTTTGCAAGCTCCTCCATCGTTGCCCTGGATTTTCCCCGCTGTTCCTCTGAGCGGTCCTGTCTGCCCACAATATAAACCCTGTCATCCACAAGCACACTCTCATCCTGCAGCACAGTCACACCATTTTTTTCCAATTCACGGATTAAATCATCCCCATCATACTCTCTGCCTTTAAAATAGCCCTTGTCATGGTTTCCAAACGCGTAATAGACACCATAGGCTGTCTTTAGTTCTCCCAGTGCCTTACAGCAGGCAGTCATGTCCTCCTTCGATGTGTCGTCATCCACATAATCGCCCAGAACCAGTACCACATCCGGATTCTCCTTCTGAATCTCTTCCATATGTTTTTTGAAACCCTCTGCATGAAACGTCGCCCCGACATGGGAATCGGCAAACCCGACTATGCGGAATGTTCCTGCCTCCTTCTCCGTCTCAACCAGATAATCCGTGCGCCACACATGATGCGCCAGATACCAGGCCGCCGAAAGGTATAGCGCCGTTATGACAACCGCTGCAATTCCGGCATAATCCAATTTATATTCTTTTTTTCGATATTTTTTGACAAGAAATGCGGCAAAATCACACAACAACAAAAACAAAACAAAATGAATCAGGCATATGACCGCATTCACACTTCCCATTGTAAAGCCTGTAATAAGTAAAAACGCTGCAACAAACCCGGCGCCCCATAAAATCTGCAGCCGCCTCTTTTCTTTTGTCAGCCTTTTTATCCAGCGGGATTTACCAACTCTGCTGATTACGTAAATGATTCCCGCCGCCATTGCTACAAGGACTCCAAGAAATATTGCTATCCACATGCTTTATCTTCCTTTCACAATAAAATCAAACCATTTTGCCATTGACACTTAGTATAATATACTTTTTTTTAATTTGCAATTTACAAAAAGAAATTCACGAAATTTTCATGGAATTTTACTTGAAAAACAAGGTAACTATTGGTAATGTAATAGACAGTGAGCCAATGCAGAAACTAACGCACAATTATAACAGGAGGCAACCGCGATGCTAGAATTGAAAAACATAAAGAAAAATTACCTTTCCGGCGAAAATACCGTCCATGCCCTGAAAGGAATCAGTCTTACGTTCCGAAGCAATGAATTTGTAGCAATTCTCGGCCCTTCCGGATGCGGTAAAACAACGATGCTGAATCTTATCGGAGGGCTTGACCATTACACCGAAGGCGACCTGATTATCAACGGACGCTCCACAAAAGACTACAAAGACCGGGACTGGGACACCTACCGGAATCATTCTATCGGATTCGTATTCCAAAGCTACAACCTGATTCCGCACCAGTCCGTACTGCAAAATGTCGAGCTTGCCCTGACACTGTCCGGCGTGTCCAAATCAGAGCGAAGAAAACGTGCCGTACAGGCATTGGAAGAGGTGGGACTTGGAAGCCAGCTCTCAAAAAAACCGAGCGAATTATCCGGCGGACAAATGCAGCGCGTCGCAATCGCAAGAGCGCTGGTAAACAATCCTGACATCATTCTGGCTGATGAGCCGACCGGCGCACTCGATACCGAAACCAGTGTACAGGTCATGGAAATTTTAAAGAAAATTGCAGATGATCGCCTGATTATCATGGTCACGCACAATCCGGACTTGGCCAAAAAATACTCCAGCCGGACCATCCGCATGCTGGATGGGGAAATAACCGAAGATTCCAGGCCTCTGACTGACCAGGAATGTAAAGAGGAAACCGCGCGCGATAAAGAAAAATTAGAAAGAAACGAGCGCATCAAACATCCGTCCATGTCATTTCGAACAGCATTTTCTCTCTCCCTGAAAAATCTGTTCACCAAAAAAGGACGTACCATTTTAACTTCATTTGCCGGAAGCATTGGTATCATTGGAATTTCCCTTGTGCTGGCAATTTCCCAGGGCCTCACCGGGTATATCGACGAAGTGCAGGAAAATGCATTGTCCGCCTATCCTCTGATGATTGAGCACCAGACGACCGACCTGACCTCCATTATGGAAACATTTATGAATATACATGCGGATAAAACAGAACATAAAAAAGACGCCGTATACCAGAAATCCGCAATGTACGACATCATCAATGCCATGAGCAATATTGAAGTCAGCGAAAATGACTTAAAATCATTTAAGGCATACATCGAGAATGAAAAAAATAAGGAAGGCGGAAGACTAAAGAACGCATTGAGCGGCGTACAGTACTCCTATGACCTGGATTTACAGGTATATACAAAAAGTGTGGACGGAACGATTATCAAATCCGATACGCAGCAGCTGATGCAGGATCTGGTTTCCGAAACTATGGGAATGGATGTCTCTGCCATGAGAAATACAATGGAAAATACATCTACCGCCTCCATAATGGGAATGAACAATATGTCCATCTCCTTATGGCAGGAGCTTCTTCCGGGAAAAAACGGCGAGCCGGTGAACAAGCTGCTTAAAGAGCAGTATGATGTAATTTCCGGAGAGTGGCCCGACAGCTACGATGAAATTGTCCTGGTCGTTGACCAGAACAACGAATTAAACGATGTTGTGTTGTACGCACTCGGACTCGAATCCAAAGAAACCATGGATGCAATTATGGAAGCTGCCATGAATGGGAACGGGCTGGAAGCCAATCTGAACAAATGGTCCTACAAGGATATGTGCGGCCTGCAGTTTAAAACCATTCTGAATGCAGACTGCTACTCCTACGATGAAAAATCCGGCATTTATGTGGATCTCAGGGAAACAGAGGCGGGGCTGCAGCTTTTGTATGACCAGGGCCTAAGTCTGAAAGTTACCGGTATTATCCGGCCGAAGGAAGACGTGGAAGCCACTATGCTAACTGGTTCCATCGGCTACACCCATGATCTGACCAAATATGTCATCGAAAATTCCAGCAAATCCGAGATGATTGAAAAGCAGAAAAACGAACCGGAAAAAGACATTTTAACCGGCCTTCCATTTGAAGACGAGGAAGGAGCGATTTCAGATGCTGAGAAACAGAGCGCGCTTTTAAAACATATCGAAGGACTGGATGAGGCCGAAAAAGCCGCCATATATTCCCGCATCAAATGTGTAATAAGCGACGAAGAGCTATCCGGCATGGTCGGGCAGCAGATGCAGAACATGACCAGGGCAGATATGGAGGCAATCATAACCCAGGCATTAATACAGCAGATGGGCATGAGCCAGACGGATGCTGCAAGTTATGTCACCTCCATGGGGGACGAACAAATCAAAGAAATTTTTTCTACTGTTTTGTCCGAACAGATGAAAATACAGTATGCCGATCAGGTCCAAAACCAGCTCTCCTCCATGAGCGCAGCCCAGCTGGCCGGTGCACTGAATTCGGAACTTCCGTCCTACACCCCCGAGCAGTGTGCATTATATTATGACAATGTCATGGAATTTTCGGAAAACACCTACGAGGACAATTTAAAAAATATGGGTTACATTGACCTGGACGACCCAAGCACCATCAACCTGTATGCCTCCTCCTTTGAAAACAAAGATGTCATCGAAGAGGTCATCAGGGATTATAATAAAGGCGTAGAGGAAATATCTAAAATCCAGTATACCGACTATATCGGAATTATGATGTCCTCCGTCAGCACCATTATCAATGCCATTACTTACATCCTGATTGCATTTGTGGCAATCTCCCTTATCGTCTCTTCCATTATGATTGGCGTCATTACCCTGATTTCTGTACAGGAACGGACGAAAGAAATCGGCATCCTGCGTGCGATCGGCGCCTCCAGGAGAAATGTATCCAGTATGTTTAATGCAGAGACGATTATTATCGGATTCACATCCGGACTGTTGGGTGTGCTCGTCACTTACCTGCTCTGTATTCCGATTAATGCCGTCATTCATGCGCTGACAGATATCAACAATCTGAACGCATTTCTGCCTGTTACGGCGGCGGTGATTCTGATTCTCATCAGCATGTTCCTGACACTGATTTCCGGAATCATTCCATCCCGGAGCGCAGCAAAGAAGGACCCGGTTGTGGCGCTCAGAACAGAATAACGCATTTGTTTTGTTTAAAGGTTTGTTTATCAGTTTTCTCTATTGTTTCATGATACAGACAAGGGGTTGCCGCAAAACAGTTTTTAATACAATATATAGTATATACCACCAGATGTTGTGCTCTATATATTGTTTTCGCAATTGTTTTTGCGGCAACCCCTGATATTGTATATTATATCAGATTCAATGCTTTCTTTAATATCATCTGGGCATCGGACAGTTCTACTTTACCGTTGCCATCGTAATCAGCTGCTTCCTTCTGCTGCGTATCCAGCGTGATTAAATTAAGCGCCTTTTTCAATGCCATCTGCGCATCATGCAGCTCTATTTTTCCATTGCCGTCTACATCCCCTTTTTGCTGTGCCGGCTTTTTGCTTGCCTCCGGCGACGTAATCGGCGTACCCGTACCGGTCACACCGGGAGATTTTTCCGGCCCCTTTGACGGCGTGGGGGCCTGAGAATCATCTGGCTCAGTACCAGACGGTTTTGGAGCACTGGAAATCTGCGGCTTTTCTGATGCCTCTGGCGCCTCCTTCCATTTGGCATAGAGAACCGTATTCTGTAAAATTCTCATGGAAGAGACCCTATTTGTCAATCCGGCGTCCGTATACCATCCTTCTAATACATAACCCTCCCGCTCAACCAGGGAATTTAATTTACTGGTCAGGAAAATGGAATTATACAGACATTCGAATACAGTATTTTCAGGATTTACAGCAGTTCCTCCGTTTAACTCCAGAGAAAGCCTGTATATATTTCTGTCCCATTTTGCAAAGACATAGGTGTCCTGGCTGACCGGCGTTTCCTCTGTAAAAGGAATCTCCCGATACGCTGCCTCTCCGTTTTCGTCCGCATAATATTCCTTTGTGTACCAGCCTGTAAAGGTATATCCTTCCCGCTCTTCCACATCCGGAACCGATACACAGCTTCCCGATGCCACATTTTTGATAATCTCCTGCGCCTTCTGCGCACCATCCTGGAAATCAAACACCACCCTGTTTCCTGTTTTCTCTGTCTCATATTCCGTCTGCAGCCATTCGGCCCCGCTCAGAGAAACCTTCCCGCAGCCGCTGTATTTTGTGAGTGTATCCTTCACCTCTTCCAGGGGAACAATCTGATAGTCATACCCCAGTTCCTCTGTTCCGATATAAAATTTTTCATAAAATTCGCCGTATCCAAACTTTGCCGCTTCGGATTCCGGAAGATAAATTACCGTGTCCGATGCCTTAGAGGCATCTTTTGTTATATCTTTCCATTTTGCCCACTTAAAATCGTTAAACGACACTTTATTCCCATTCCAGTGGTTCGCCGTCACAAAAGCATTATCCCCGTTGTTATCCCAGCTGGAACCGATATACGATTCTTTCCCATACCGTCTCGTAGAAGAATTCACAATCAGATTGTGATTGACGGCTCCATACTGATATCCCAGATCAACCGTGCCAAAGCCCTGTATTTCAGAACCAATAATCGGATTGATGACTCCTTCAAACACACAGGTATCTGTCCCTATTGTAGAACCGCCCAGTGCACTGTTGGCCCGGCAAAGCCCCAATACGGAACACCCTTTTTTCCCAGCATAAGAACGGGCCTCTGCCATATCCTCACATGCCCTGATATAATCATCTGAATTAATCCAGCAGTTATACATATGCGCATTGCCGCAGCGTATCTGCGGTACACGCTGACAGGAATTTTTATAGAAGTTAAACGCCATGGTAATCCGGTCGTAAATATTTTTTTCATAATATCCCTCGCTGCAGCTAAATGCATGCACCTTATCATTCAGCAGAGAAAATGCCATAATCTGTTCTTTCGTCGCCCCGCCGTCCCGAAGTGCGGTGTAAAAGCGAAGTCCTTCACCTTTTTTATACTTTTCCTCCATATAGTCCATTGTATTCTGCATTTCCTGCATCAGTCTTTCGTCCGGCTCACCGATTACATTCCAGGAAAGAGTCACCGTTGAAGCATCCGTAATATCGACCGAACCGTCATAAGCAATTCCAAGACTGCAATGGTCAATCCAGACATTTTTGCTCTCAAAAACGGAAATGTTGTCCCAGTCATACCGTTTATGACCGCCCGGCGTTCCGCTCATGCCGGCATCCAAATCGTCCCACTCGTTCAGTCCCTGAATTCCAATGTTGCGGATGACAACATCGTTACAGTTCGTAATGCCAATCTCGCAGTGATAAATGGTGCTTCCATTGCGGGAATAAAGCATAAACCCGTCTCTGTTCTGCAGATTCATCCTTGAAACACCGTCCCGCATCAGATCCGGACTTGAAATCGGCGCATTGCCCTTGCTGTAATCGCTGATCTGCTTTACCACACCATTGGTATTCACACCCTGTGCATCCAGATATTTGTATCCAAGATTCAAATCGGCGGCAAGTTCCACAACTTCTGCGTAGGAAACAATTGCGTCACAAAACTCCTGTTCATTATGTACCACGCGGTAACTTGCTGTATCCTGCCATACATACTCTTCTTCTTTTCCGCCCTCTGCAACAAACTGTTTTTTTAATGCCTCATTATATTTCACATACTCGTCATAATAAACACTCCGGTCGCTGATTCCCTCTTCTACATATCCGGTCAGGGACATAAAGCTTTTGTCATAAGATTTCTCCGTTACGGTTGTCCCCGGAAGCTGGCTGATTGCTATGGAATGCCCTGCCTCTTCCTCTGTCACTCTTGCAGCCACAGGGTTTGTCCACAAAAGCGCAGCGCAGCATATCCCTGTCAAAACCGCTGTTTTCCTTTTCCATGGGTGCCTTCTCACTGTCTTCCACATCCTTTCTGAAATTCAAAAACAATCCAAAAATCCACCTTTTTTCTTATTGCAGTTCCATATTTCCATACAAAAAATGTATAATTGAATTTTACCATTTTTATCGTTCCTATGTATGTCATTTACCGATGTAAAATATGACAATTTCTATTTTTTATTGAAGAAGCCTTGTTTTTATGATACAATGAGCGTTAACGAGAAGAATACGTTTCCTCATTCGACGAGCGGCGAATGGCAGTTATGAATCGCAGATTCATGATAGAATCACAGTTCAAAAAGGGGAACCCACCATGAAAGAAAAACCGGCATATCATTTTCAAAAAGCCCCATATTTAGGATTTGTAGCGGAAAATAATAACTGCCATCTGCATCTGCACAGACAGGCAGAATTATCCTATATCGCCAGAGGGGAACATATGTTCTATATCGACCAGGAATGTTACCATTTAAAAAAGGGAGACCTCATTCTTGTCTTTCCCAACCAGCTTCATAAACCCGAGACAAAAAATTACTGTAAGGAAATCACCTGTGTCTTTGATGCAGCGCTTATTTCCGATTTTACATACCAGCTCACGGAATTTCATCTGGATCAATGCACGTTTCGCAGAGAAGAGTTAGCACCTTCGACGCTTGAAGCCATTGGCGAACTCGCCAGAACCGGCATCAGCAAATCCTACAAGCAGCATGCGATTCCATTTTTAGAAAAGGGGTATCTGACTGTTATATTGGAAGACTTATTTCAGAAACGGAAGCTGATTCCATTTGACCCGGTCAGTCCTTCTTATATAATCAGCCGTTTTTTCAATTTTATCGAAACGCATTTAGACGGAGATTTGAGCATAGCCGCCATTGCCGGCTCTCTCCACATGAGCCCCTCCCGGCTGTCCGCCTGCATTACCGAATACACCGGGAAAACTCCGCATGCGCTGGTCATTTCAAGGCGTCTGGACCGTGCGCGCCCCCTTCTGTACAAGACAGATTTATCCATTTCTGAAATTGCCAGGATGACCGGATTTTCAAGCGAGCGCTCTTTTTATAGAAATTTTAAGGAAATGTACCAGAAATCACCGATTGAATTCCGCAATAAAAAGCGGGCACAGAGGAGAAATCTTTGATACGCATATTGAAACATACCGACCAAAATCTACATATGTTCCTGTTACAGTCCGGCGGCACCTATTCCATGCACCAGCATGGGCAGATTGAGCTTTCTTACGTATTATCCGGACAGATTACTTATGAGATAAACAGAAGCGTCCATACGCAGAAAAAAGGAGAGCTGGCGCTTGTTTTTCCTTTTCAGCCGCACAGACTGACTTGTTCCGTTGAAAAGGATACATGCGTTCTGCTTCTTTTGTTCGATGTTGATTTTGTCCCTGATTTTGAAAAATATTTTTGCGAATATACTATGCCTGTATACACATTTCATAAAAAAGAACTGGAGCACTCTACAAAAAAGGCGCTTTCCCGGCTGACAGAATGTGCAAAAACGCCCGACTGCTTTTCCGCGGTTTCCATCCGCGGCTGGCTCACCGTTGTCTTAGGCGATTTATTTTTCAAACATGATTTGGAAAAACGAAAAGTAAACTTAAACTACCCTTTCATCCGTTCTATTACAGACTATATGACGCAGCACATGCAAAACGGGTTTTCCCAGGAAAATTTATGCTCTGCCTTCGGCATCAGTCCTTTTTTCCTGACGCATACCTGGAAACAGATTTTTTATGTAAACTACAATACCTTTCTGCTCGCACTGCGGCTGAATTATGCAGACGAACTGCTTCAGACAACCGATTGGCGCATCCTTGACATTGCCCTGGAATGCGGGTTTAAAAATGTGCAGTCCTTTTCCAGAAATTATAAAAAAGCAGCCGGTCTGACACCATGCCAGTTCCGGCTGCTAAAAAAACAAGATCCTGATTACTTGCCGTAATACGCGCGCAGATACATCTCTTTTATTTCTTTCATCAGCGGATATCTCGGATTGGCTCCCGTACACTGGTCATCGAACGCCTGTTCGACCATCTCGTCCAGAGTCGCCAGGAAGTCCTTCTCTTTGATATCATACTCCTTAATACATTTTTTAATTCCAACCTTCGCCTTCAATTCCTCGATGGCCGCAATCAACTGCTCTAATGTATCCTCATCGTCTTTTCCATGAATGCCTAAAAAGTTCGCGCACTCCACGTAACGTTCCAGCGCATGTGGATACTGGTACTGCGAAAAGGTACCCATTTTTGCCGGCTGCTCCGAGGCATTAAAGCGCATCACTTCTGTAATCAGAAGCGCATTGGCAACCCCGTGCGGCAGGTGATGGAACGCGCCCAGCTTATGTGCCATGGAATGACACACTCCCAAAAATGCGTTGGCAAACGCCATACCTGCCAGCGTGGAGGCATCCGCCATTTTTTCTCTGGCAACCGGATCGGCAGCGCCTTTTTCATAGGCATCCGGCAAATACCGGAAAATACTTTTCATCGCCTTTAACGCAAGACCATCTGTATAATCAGACGCCATAACCGACGCGTAGGCCTCCAGCGCATGCGTCAGCGCATCAATACCGGATGCACTGGTCAGGCCCTTCGGCTGTGTCATCATATTATCGGCATCAATAATCGCCATATTCGGCATCAGTTCATAATCTGCAAGCGGATATTTCACGCCTGTTCTCTCATCCGTGATAACCGCAAACGGCGTCACCTCAGAACCGGTACCCGAAGAGGTCGGAATTGCCACAAAGTAAGCCTTCTCTCCCATTTTCGGGAACGTGTAGATACGTTTTCTGATATCAATAAACCGCATCGCCAAATCCAGGAAATCTGCCTCCGGGTGCTCATACAGCACCCACATAATTTTACCGGCATCCATGGCGGAACCGCCACCAAGCGCGATAATGCAGTCCGGCTCAAACGCCTTCATGGCCGCCGCACCCTCCTTGGCACATGCCAGAGTCGGATCCGGAGCTACCTCATAAAAGCAGGTGTGTGTAATGCCCAGCTCATCCAGCTTATCGGTAACCGCCTTCGTGTATCCATTTTTATAGAGGAAAGAGTCCGTAACAATAAATGCCTTCTTTTTACCCATGACCGTTTTTAACTCATTCAGTGCCACCGGCATACAGCCCTTCTTAAAATATACTTTCTGCGGAGCGCGGAACCACAACATATTCTCTCTCCTTTCTGCTACCGTCTTTATATTAATTAAATGCTTCACACCGACATTTTCAGAAACAGAATTGCCTCCCCAGCTTCCGCAGCCGAGTGTCAGAGAAGGCTCCAGCTTAAAGTTATACAAATCCCCGATGCCCCCGTGGGAAGACGGAGTGTTAATAAGAATACGGCAGGTTTTCATGGCCGCTGCGTGCTTTTCGATCTTCTCCGTCTCCGCCGGATGCACATAAAGCGCGGCTGTATGCCCATAACCGCCGTCAGCCACAAGCTGTACCGCCTTTTTCAGCGCACCGTCAAATGTTTTTGCCTTATACATCGCCAGTACCGGAGATAATTTTTCGTGTGCAAACTCCTCGGAAAGCTCTACAGATTCCACCTCGCCGATCAGAATTTTTGTCTCCTCCGGCACCTTCACTCCAGCCAGCTGTGCAATCGTATACGCAGACTGTCCGACAATTTTTGCATTTAAAGCGCCGTCAATCAAAATGGTTTTACGGACCTTGTCAAGCTCTGCCTTTTTGAGGAAATAGCAGCCCCGGTAAGCAAATTCTTCCTTTACTTTATCATAAACATCCTTTAAGACCGTGACAGACTGCTCGGAAGCACAAATCATACCGTTATCAAATGTTTTGGAATGAATAATGGAGTTCACCGCCATCTCCACATCCGCCGTCTCATCAATAATAACCGGCGTATTTCCCGCACCCACGCCAAGCGCAGGCTTTCCGGATGAATAAGCCGCCTTTACCATACCCGGACCTCCGGTTGCCAGAATCAGGTCGGCGCCCTTCATTACTTCATTGGTAAGCTCCAGAGACGGAACATCAATCCAGCCGACAATTCCTTCCGGTGCCCCTGCCTCGACTGCTGCCTCCAGCGTAATCCTGGCAGCCTCTATCGTACATTCCTTCGCCCGCGGATGCGGGGAAATGATAATTGCATTCCTCGTCTTCAGCGCCAGAAGCACTTTGAATATCGCCGTCGAGGTCGGATTGGTCGTCGGAATGACTGCCGCAACCAGACCAACCGGCTCTGCTATTTTTTTGATTCCATACGCCGTATCTTCCTCAATCACACCGCAGGTCTTTGTATTCTTATATGCATTATAAATGTATTCAGCCGCATAGTGGTTCTTAATTACCTTGTCTTCCACGATTCCCATTCCGGTTTCTTCCACCGCCATTTTCGCAAGCGGAATTCTCGCCTTATTCGCCGCTGTTGCCGCTGCAAAGAAAATCTTATCCACCTGCTCCTGCGAAAACGAGGCAAACTCTTCCTGCGCTTTCCGCATTTCATTCATTTTACTTATCAACTTTTCCACATTGTCAATTACTATTTTTTTTGTTGCCATTCCGATACCTCCCAAACTTTTTTCGCGTTAAAAAGGCTGGTGCATTTCGCACCAGCCATTAGTATAGCATTGCTATTGTTTTATGTCAACTGTCAATTTTGCCCTTCCAAAAAATTAGTTTTCAAACTTTACAATCACACCGATTCCTTCCGCCTTCTGCCCCGGCTGAATGGTCTTATTATAATCCATGGCCGTGAAGCTCAGGACGCTGCCCTGCGCACTGAAATTGGCGTTCCATCCCGATACAAGCTGCACCCCGGCCGGGAAGCTCAGACTGCCGCTCCAGCCATCCTGCACGCCGTTCGTGAGGTTGGCTACCCTGATATCATACTGGATACAAAATGCATTCCCCTCCTGCCAGCTGTTTACAACCGAAGCTTCTGCTCCCGAACTGCAGTTCGGTGTATACTGACCGGGATTTTTCTGCTCCGTCTGCCAGGAATTGCCGCCGTTTACTGGCTGGCCCGCACCAGACTGGTTCTGGTTCTGACTGCTCTGCTGTCCCTGTCCGTCTTGTCCCTGGGCATTTTGCCAGGTCTGGTCCTGTACCGGAACTGAAACGCCCGTTGTTGACCCCTGCAGGGTTTTTAGCAGCCATTTCCCGCTTTCCGACAAATCGTCTGTTGTAATGCCGCTTGTCTTACTGCAGCCAGACTGAATCAGGGAGGCGCTTTCTGCTTTATTGCAGAGACTCCATTCCACAAAACTAATCCCATACTGGTTCAGCGTCTGCATCCACAAATCCGCCTGCCTGGTATTAATCGCCCCGTTCCCGGACGCATCACAAATGCCGAATTCCGAAACAAATACCGGAATTCCTGCACTGACTGCATTGACAAGCTTATTTCGCAAATCATCCCTGTGGGTATCTGCATAAAAATGCAGTGTGTACATAATATTCGAATATCCCGTAATCGGGTCTGCCGCCACTTTGTCAATATCCTGGCACCAGGTCGGATTCCCTACCAAAATCACTCCGTCCGCATCATACTGGCGAATGGCCGCAATGATGTCCTGCGCATAGCTTTTCACCTCTCCCCAGCTTACCCCGCCGTTTGGCTCATTGCAAATCTCATACAATACATGATCATTGTCTTTATACAGCTGCGCCATTTCTGAAAAAAATGCAATTGCCTGCTGCTTGTATGTATTGGGGTTGCTGTCCGATAAAATATGCCAGTCAATAATCACATACATGTCCTGATTTGTAGCATATCGTACGCCGCTTTTTACGAGATTTTTAAGCTTTGCCCTGTTTGCATCGTCTCCTGTGCAATAACCGCCGCTTTCGGCCGTATACATAGCCAGACGGAACACATTTGCTCCCCATGCCTTCAGCTCACCTATCATCGCCTCATTGACATATTGCGGAAACCAGCTCAGTCCATGGGTGCTGACTCCGCGAAGCTGAATCGGCGTTCCATTTGCACAAAGCCGGTTGCCGGATACAGAAAGCTTCCCGGCATACCCGTCGGCTGCCTGGGCCGCCATACCGCCTGTATAATTTCCCGTATCCGCACCTGTTTTCGCATTTTTGCCATTCTTTCCATTATTTGCTGCTGCACTGCCGCCAGCAGAGGTACCAGCATCCCCTTCCTCCGCCTGAACGCCCGCACTGCTGACTTCTGCTGCCTGGGCGCTGACCGCTGACCCGCTGACCTCTGCTGCCTCTTTTGTGACAGCATGCACCTTTTTTTTGCCAGAATCCTTTTTCCCGCCTTTGGAAACACTATGGGCCGCCTCTTCACCTTCCCTGTAGCCTACAGAATAACAAATTGCGCTGATGCCGGCAAACAACAGCAGCCCCGCCATTACAACAGCAGCAATTGCGGTTATTCTGCTCCTTTTATTACGCATCCACTGTGTCCATTTGCGTTTGAGAAAAGATTCCCCGTTTTTATTTTCATCACTCATATTTTATTCCCTTTCTATCGGTTCCGCTAAACCGTTCACTCAAACACCACATAACAGGGCATGTTAGAAATTCATTCACATCAGCCAGACACCACACGGCATGTCGACTGATCATCAAACATACACCCAGTACACCATGACTAAAAATCCCCCACGATTGCTCATGAGGGATTTCGGATTCACTTTTTTCAAATACTATACTAACTCTATCAGAACTTCCATTGCAGCGTCGCCTTTACGGGGACCGATTTTCACAATCCTTGTATAACCGCCGTTGCGGTCCACATACTTCGGTGCAATTTCATCAAATAATTTTGCCACAAGGTCAACCTGCTTTGTATTTCTCTTTCTCCCGGCTGCCTCCTTCGGCACTTCCTTGATGGGATACAGCACCTTGAGCATCTGACGTCTTACGTGGAGACGGGAAGGCAGGTCCTTCTTAATTTTCTTCTCGACCTCATCGAATACGGTCACTTTTTTGCCATCTACGACTTCTTTTACCCGCTTGCCGTCAGCATCCTTTCGCGGAACCTTCGCTGTCACAGTCACTTCTTCAAAGTTGTCTTTCTCTCTCACAGCCATCGCAATCAAATGTTCTGCAATTTTACGGATTTCCTTTGCTTTCGCCTCTGTTGTAACAATTTTTCCGTGATATAACAGATTTGTTACCTGATTTCTGAGCAGCGCCTTTCTCTGACTGGATGTTCTACCAAGTTTTCTATATTTCGCCATTTCCTAATTCCTCCATATTTGTGGAACAGCCGGCTATGCTTCTTCGGTCTTACTAACCGCCTGCTTTTTTCCATAAATTGTCCATGTTTTCATCACATCACAATATAAAAGCGTATTGTGATATTAATCCTCGCTTGGCTTCAATGAAAGTCCAAGCTCTTTTAATTTTGCCAACACTTCTTCTAATGATTTGCGTCCTAAATTACGGACCTTCATCATGTCATCAGAAGACCGGTTTGTCAATTCTTCCACCGTATTGATGCCTGCCCTCTTCAGGCAGTTGTAAGAACGAACGGAAAGCTCCAGCTCGTCAATGTTCATCTCCATCACTTTCTCTTTCTCATCGTGTTCTTTTTCCATCATTACAACCGCATTGGTCCCCGATTCTGACAAATCGACAAACAGGCTCAAGTGCTCGCTCAGCACTTTTGCCGCAAGACTGACTCCGTCGTCCGGAGCCAGTGTCCCATTGGTGTACACATCTAATGTGAGCTTATCATAATCTGTAATCTGACCGACACGGGTATTCGCAACCGTCAGATTCACTCTCTCAACCGGAGTATAAATAGAATCTACCGCGATAACACCAATCGGCAAATCTTCTTTTTTGTTCTTATCGGAACTTACATAGCCTCTGCCTTTTGTAATTGTGAGTTCCATATAAAGTCTGCTGTCTGCTCCACCATTTAATGTCGCAATGACAAGATCTTTATTTAAAATTTCGATATCCGGATCGACATGAATGTCCGCTGCGGTAACAACGCCCTCACCTTCGAACTCGATATAGGCTTCTTTTGGATTATTTGTTTCACTATTGTTCTTAATAGCCAGACTTTTGATGTTCATGATAATTTCCGTCACATCTTCCTTCACGCCTGGAATGGAACTAAATTCGTGTAAAACGCCGTCAATCTTTACCTGGCTTACGGCTGCACCCGGCAAATATAATCGCCACATTCTTTCGTGCGGAAGGCATCTTCCATGCATACACG
>CANOFI010000009.1 GCA_947565255.1 uncultured Lachnospiraceae bacterium | reverse complement strand
TCGCCATATACGTGGCGGACAATCTACAAAGGAAAAGTATCTAAACAAAAAAGAATGTAAAACAGTAGGTTTTTTCCGATTTTTACTAAAAAGGACCGGAACAGACTCCGGCTGACAGCTGGGCCGGGCTGCAGTACATTAGATTAAGAAATGGAATAATATCGGCTCTGTTAAGATAAGATAATAATAAAACCTGCAAATGTATAATGAAAAAAGGAGGAAATGCCATGTGTACGGCAGCAACGTATCAGACAAAGGATTTTTATTTTGGACGCACGCTTGATTATGATTTTTCTTATGGAGATGAGGTAACGATTACTCCGCGCAACTATCCTTTTTATTTCCGGGAGGAGGGAACCTTGTATAATCATTATGCAATCATAGGCATGGCGCATGTTGCGGACGATTATCCGTTATATTATGATGCGGTGAATGAAAAGGGGCTGAGTATTGCCGGTTTAAATTTTGTCGGAAATGCGGAGTATAAAGAAAAGGAAGATGGAAAAGACAATATAACGCCATATGAATTTATTCCTTGGATTCTGGGCCGGTGCGCAAGCCTGGAGGAGGCAGAAAAACTGCTGGACCAGATTAATTTCTTAAATCTTGCATTTAGCAAGGAGCTGCCGTTGGCGCAGCTGCACTGGATTGTAGCCGATAAAACAGGAGCTGTCACGGTGGAGGCGACAAAAAGCGGCGTCCATGTCTATGATAATCCGGTCGGAATCCTGACCAATAATCCGGTGTTTGAAGAACAAATGTTCTGTCTGAATAACTATATGGCTTTATCGTGTAAGGAGCCGCAAAATAATTTCTGCAGCAAACTGAAGCTGCAGACGTATAGCCGCGGTATGGGTGCTATGGGGCTGCCGGGGGATTTATCCTCTCAGTCCCGTTTTGTCCGGGCAGCTTTTGTAAAAATGAATTCGGTTTCCGGGGACACAGAAGCGGAAAGCATCAGTCAGTTTTTTCATATTCTTAATTCTGTCGACCAGCCGAGGGGGTGCTGTGAACTGGAAAATGGAAAATATGAGGTAACGCTGTTTACATCGTGCTGCAATACACAGAAAGGCATTTATTATTATACAACTTATGACAATCATCAGATTACAGCCGTTGATATGCACCGGGAGGGGCTGGATTCCCCCTGTCTGGTCAGGTATCCGCTAATACGTGGAGAGCAGATACGGCTGCAGAATTAGAAAGATGCGCCCGCCGGCGCCGGCGTTATTTTTGCCACTTTGCCATAATTTTACAAAAAATAACGCCGGCCAGAGTACTGACGCAGGTGGAAATAATGGCCGGCAGCAGGATATCGGTCGGTGAGACCGAACCATACTGGGAGCGGTACGCAATAATATTTACCGGAATGAGCTGCAGGGATGAAATATTGATAATTAAAAATGTACACATTTCGGTAGTGGCAGTCCGGTTCTTTTTTTGCCGTATATATTGCGGGTTGCCGCGTTCCGCCTCCAATCGTGAAAGCGCTTCCATGGCCTTTAAGCCGGCGGGCGTTGCAGCCCAGCCAAGCCCCAGAATATTGGCAATCATATTCGTTGCGATGTGCTCCGCCGCTTCATGCTCCGGCGGAATATCCGGAAACAAAAACCGTATAAAGGGGCGGATTTTCCTTGTTGCAGCTGCAATCAGTCCGGTTGTTTTTGCAATTTCCATCAGGCCGACCCAGACGGACATGATTCCAATCATCGTTATGCAGAGCGTTACGGCTTCCTGCGATGAATCCAGAATGGCATTGGTAATTTCTGTCATGCGTCCCTGAACCGCACCGTAGGCAATGCCGATAATGATCATGAATCCCCATAAATAGTTTAGCATAATTAATGTCCTGAGTTTTCGTTTTACTTCTATCTTATGTGCCCTGACAGTCGGGTATGTCAGTGGGGAATTGAAATTTTATCGTCCTGATTTGCATGATCTGTTGGGAATATCTGCCGTATTTCGGCATAAAATGAAAGAAATACATATATGAGGGATTTTGGGTGGAATATGGAATTTATTTTGTTTTTGTCGGATTTTATTGTGCCGTTGCTGGTATTTTATATTGTTGGATTTGGCATATTAATGAAAAAAAATATTTATGATGATTTTGTAAAGGGCGCATTTGACGGTTTTAAGACGGTCATCCAGATTATGCCGACGTTAATCGGACTGATGGTTGGAGTCGGGGTGCTCCGTGCCTCCGGATTTTTAGATTTGATAGGCAGATGGATTGGAAAAGGAATCGGGTTTCTTGCTTTTCCGGCGGAGCTTGTGCCTCTGACAATCGTCCGTATGTTTTCATCCTCCGCAGCGACGGGGCTTGCGCTGGACATTTTCAAGCAGTTTGGTCCGGATTCGCATATAGGGCGGCTTGCATCTATTATGATGAGCTGCACGGAAACCATATTTTATACGATGTCGGTCTATTTTATTGCTGCAAAGGTAAGAAAGACCCGGTGGACTCTTGCGGGCGCTCTGATAAGCACCTTATCCGGGATTGTTGCAGCTGTGATACTGGCTTAATGCATGCAGACCGGAAAACATATTTTTTTATAAAGTTCTTGCTTAAATATAGGAGGCTGTGTTAAAATTTTCCTTAGGAATGCTCCATGAAAGAACAGAAATTTTTATGGAGGAAAGAGTGCTGCAGGTTTTTTGCCTTTTTGCAAATGAGAAAAGGAGGAATAGAAGATGGCAATTGAAGATGAAAAGCTGAATGCAGGATCGAATATTACATTATTTCCGTTGGACAAAGTGGCAGGATATAATGTGCGTCCCGGATTATATGAGATAAAAGGTGCAACTGCAATTCCATGCGGCGTCAGCTTTACCGTGACTTCTATGGAAGCGACCAGCTGTGAATTGCTGTTGTTCAAACTTCGTGCCGAAGAGCCATATGCGGTAATTCCTTTTCCGGAAAATTATAAAATCGGAAATGTATTTTCCATGATTGTATTTGACCTCGAAATAGAAGAGTTTGAATATGCGTATCGCCTGGACGGACCCAATAATCCGGAAAAAGGCCTGTTATTTAATAGAGAGACCATTTTGCTTGACCCCTATGCCAAGGCGGTGTGCGGACAGAGCCGCTGGGGCGAAAAGCAGAGCCGCGATGATTGTTACCGTGCGCGGGTGGTGCGCAACAATTATGACTGGGGAAATTATACCTATACCAAACATAAAATGGAAGATTTGGTCATATATGAGCTTCATGTAAGAGGCTTCACGTTTGACCCGTCCTCCGGTGTGCAGTTCCGTGGAACATTTGCAGGACTGGCCGAGAAAATCCCTTATTTGAAGGAATTAGGCATTAATGCCGTGGAACTGATGCCGGTTTTTGAATTTGACGAGCTGGGCGGGGTCAGGGAGATGGACGGCCATCAGCTGTTAGATTACTGGGGCTACAATCCGGTCTGCTTTTTCGCGCCGAATACAAGCTATGAAGCAAAAAAAGAATTTAACCACGAAGGACTTGAATTCAAAGAGCTGATCTATGAATTTCATAAAAATGACATTGAAGTCATACTGGATGTTGTATTTAACCATACGGCAGAAGGAAATGAAGACGGAAGAACCTTTTCGCTGAAAGGGTTTGATAACCAGGTTTATTATCTGCTGACTCCGGAAGGGGATTATTATAATTTCAGCGGCTGCGGCAATACCTTAAACTGCAATCATCCGGTGGTGCAGCAGATGATTCTGGAGTGCCTGCGCTACTGGGTCATTGAATACCGGATTGACGGATTTCGGTTTGACCTGGCCTCGATTCTCGGAAGGGACGAGGACGGTATGCCAATGAGCAAACCCCCTATTTTGCAGAGCCTGGCATTTGACCCGATTTTAAGTGATGTAAAACTGATTGCGGAGGCATGGGATGCGGCGGGACTTTATCAGGTGGGCAGTTTCCCTTCCTGGAACCGCTGGGCAGAATGGAATGGAAAATACCGGGATGACTTAAGAAGCTTTTTAAAAGGAGATGCCGGTTTTGCGGGTGCGGCAGTCCAGAGGATCGGCGGCTCCTATGATATTTATCATCATGAGGACCGCGAGGATACGCCTTCCATAAACTTTATTACCTGTCATGACGGATTCACTCTATATGATTTGTATTCCTATAACTGGAAGCATAATGAGGCAAATGGCTGGAATAATACGGACGGCGCCAATGACAACCGAAGCTGGAACTGCGGAGAAGAAGGGGAGACGGAGGATAAAAATATTTTAAAGCTGCGTCGCAGGATGATTATGAATGCCTGCGCGGTCTTATTATGCAGCCGCGGAACACCGATGTTTCTTGCGGGAGATGAATTTTGCAATACACAGTTCGGCAATAACAATCCGTATTGCCAGGACAATGAGATATCGTGGCTGGACTGGAACCGGCTTGACCGTTACCATGATATATTTGAATTTTTCAAATTTATGATTGCTTTTCGGAAGGCGCATCCGGTAATCCGAAAAACGCTCCGTCCATGTAAATATGGATTTCCTGATGTTAGTTTTCATTCGGAGCGCCCATTTAAGAGCAAATATGAATGGGAAAGCAGAGTGGTAGGCGTTATGTTTGCCGGCTGCAGGCAGGACGGAAGGGATGATATTGTATATCTGGTCATCAATGCCTTCTGGGAGAAGAAGAGAGCAGAGCTCCCGCACCTTCCGATCGGATACAGGTGGAAGTTGGCGGTTGATACCTTTGAAGAGGTATACAGCCGGTCCGGAATATGGCAGATGAGCGGCGATATAGAAATTGAACCGCGTTCCGTAAAGATATATTTTGTAGAGCGTATTTAAAACAATACAGAACATATGTTCGATAAAATAAAAAAAAGGAAAGTGAACTATGAATGCAATACAGACAAGACCAGTGTTAAAAAGTGAACGTTACAGCGGTATTTTAGCGCATCCTACTTCATTCCCGTCCAATTATGGCGTGGGGGACCTGGGGAAGGGCGCATACCGTTTTGTAGATTATTTAGAGTCGGCGGGACAGACGCTCTGGCAGGTGCTCCCGTTAGGGCCCACAGGATTTGGAGATTCTCCCTACCAGGGATTTTCAGCATTTGCTGGACAGCCCCTTTTAATCAGCCCCGATGAACTGGAAAAAGAGGGACTTCTGGAAAAAGAAGAACTGGAGGCGTTTCCGAACCTTCCGGTAAAATATGTGGATTACGGCGCGGCAATCTGGGAAAAGAACAAGTTGTTTGCAAAGGCGTTCGCGCGGTTTTGCGAGCTGGATGCCGCATCCCCGCTGAAAATGCGGTATGTACAATTTTGTGAAGAACAGGCGGACTGGCTGGAGGATTATACGTTGTTTATGGCATTAAAGGATGCGAATGACGGCAAACTCTGGCTGGAATGGGAGAGCGGCCTTCGCAATCCAAAGAAGGAGGATATGCCGGGACTTCGGAAAAAGTATAAAGAACGTGCGGATTATTATAAAATGCTCCAGTTTTTATTTTTTGAGCAGTGGCATGCGCTAAAGGCATATGCCAACAAAAAAGGAATTCGTATTATTGGAGATATTCCGATTTTTGTTTCATTGGACAGCGCCGACGTATGGGCGAACAAAGAACAGTTCCAGCTGGATGAAAAGGGATATCCGCTTGTGGTTGCGGGGGTTCCGCCGGATTATTTCAGTGAGACAGGACAGCTCTGGGGGAATCCGCTGTATGACTGGGATGCCCATGAAAAGGATGGATATGCATGGTGGATTGCGCGGATTGAGAGCCAGTTGAAATTGGTAGATATTGTACGCATTGACCATTTCCGGGGCTTTTTGGCATACTGGGCAGTTCCGTTTGGAGAGGAAACAGCAGTAAATGGTGAATGGATGGACGGACCGGGTGAAAAGCTGTTTCTTGCCATTGAAAAGGAACTTGGAAAGGATTTGCCGATATGGGCGGAAGACCTTGGGGTAATAACAGAAGACGTAAGAAAACTGCGGGATGATTTTGCGCTTCCGGGCATGAAAATTTTACAGTTTGCGTTTGAGGATGTGGAGGACAACAATATGATGCCGCACCACCACATTCCGAACTGCATTTGTTACACAGGGACCCACGACAATGACACGACGGTTGGATGGTATAAAAATGCCGGAAAAGAAAGCCAGAAAAAAGTGCGCAGTTATATGAATACCGGTGCTGCGACAATTTCCTGGGCGTTTATCAAGACGGCGCTGGGCAGCGTGGCAAAATATGCCATCATTCCGCTCCAGGATGTGTTTTCTCTGGACAGTGAAGCGCGCATGAATATGCCCGGCAAGGCGGCCGGCAACTGGAGCTGGCGGTTTGAAGAAAAGGATTTGGATGCATACTGGGCGGATTACTTAAAAAAACTTACCAAAATGTACCGCAGATAGGAGCTGGAAAAATGATACGTTTTATTTTGGCGCTGCTTAGCGCAGTACTGTTTATTATACTGACACTTCCTGTTGTGCTGGTCGGACTGTTGATCGGATATTTTAACCGGGAGGCCAGGGACATGCTGTTTCTTCGGATGGTGCAGTGGATATTCAAAGTCGTTGTCGCGATTGCAGGTGTAAAGCTTACCGTAATCGGGGAAGAACGTCTGCCGAAGGATACGGCAGTGCTGTATGTGGGCAACCACAGAAGTTATTTTGATGTGCTGATTACGTATGCCAGATGTCCGCGCCGTACGGGATATGTTGCCAAAAAAACAATAAAAAAAGTGCCGTTTCTCCATATGTGGATGGAGTTTTTGTACTGTCTTTTTTTAGACAGAGACAATTTAAGAGAGGGACTAAAAACGATTTTACAGGGTGTGGAATATCTGAAGGCCGGAATTTCCATATGTATATTCCCGGAGGGCACCCGCGGTAAGGAGGAAGGAAAGATGCTGCCCTTTAAGGAGGGAAGCCTGAAGATGGCTGAAAAAGCAAAAGTTCCGGTGGTACCGATGGCAATTACCAATTCTGCAGCCGTATGGGAAAATCAGTTTCCGAAAATGCGTCCGGCTCACGTGATTTTAGAGTATGGGGAGCCTATTTATATAGACGCTCTGGAAAAAGAAGAGAAAAAATTTCTCGGCTCATATACGCAGAATAAAATACAGGACATGTTGAATAAAAATAAGTTAGGATAAGGCAAAATGGATAAGATTGATATTTTTATGCAGCTTGCAATTATAATTGTAGTTGCAGAAGTAGGGGCGCTTCTGGCGAAGATGATAAAGGTACCGCAGGTAGCGGGACAGATTGTAGCGGGACTGTTAATCGGTCCAAGCGTATTAGGGATTGTACAGAAAAACAGTTTCCTTGATATGATGGCAGAAATCGGTGTGGTTCTTCTGATGTTTTCGGCCGGGCTTGAGACTAACATACAGGATTTGAAAAAAACAGGACTGAAATCCTTTTTTATTGCATGCGCCGGCGTGTTTGTGCCGCTGCTCGGCGGCCTTTTGTTAAATAGTTGTCTGTACGGATTTGCAGGTATAGGCAGTGAGCAGTTTATTAAAAATTTGTTTGTTGGGGTAATACTGACTGCCACGTCTGTCAGTATCACCGTACAGAGTCTCCGGGAAATGGGAAGGCTGCAGGGAGAAGTCGGAACGACGATATTAAATGCAGCGATTATTGACGATGTAATTGGAATTATGGTGCTTACCTTTGTAATTGGCATGAAAAATCCGGAAAATAACATTTTGAATGTTGCGCTTTCTACGGCGGGATTTTTTGCGGTGGCCGTTCTGGGCGGCTTTGTAATTTACCGTGTATTTAAAATGTTTGATATGCGTTATGAACATCACAGGAGAATTCCGATTCTCGGTCTCGGACTGTGTTTTGCCTTTTCATTCATAGCGGAAGAAATTTTTGGGATTGCAGACATCACGGGCGCTTATATGGCAGGCATTATTCTCTGCAGTCTCAAGGATGCGGATTACATTGCGAGAAGAACGGACATTAGTTCTTATATGATATTCGGGCCTGTGTTTTTTTCCAGTATTGGATTAAATACGCGTCTGGACGGTTTTGGCTCCAGTCTGCTTCTGTTTACGGCCGGATTTGTGGCGGTCGGACTGTTGACAAAAATAATCGGCTGCGGTCTGATGGCGCGTCTGTGCAAATTTAAGTGGAACGACTGTCTCAAAATCGGAATCGGGATGATGACCCGCGGTGAGGTTGCGTTGATTGTGGCGCAGAAGGGCATGAATGAAGGCATATTAGACAGCCGGTTTTTTGCGGCGGTGATTGTTCTGATTATTTTTTCATCTATTTTGACACCGGTTCTTTTAAAAATATTGTATAAAGGCGAGCCGGAAGGCGTGTAAACCATAAGAAACTTCGGGAATGATTCCGGAGTTTTTTTCATATACATGTAAAAAGCCAGTATGGGTGAGTATGAAAAGAGTATTATCTGCAATGGCAGTCTGCATGCTTCTTGTGTGTGGATGCGGTACGAGCAGAGAAGAAAACCGGAAGGTAAAAGACCTTGCATTTGAAATTGTGAGAGAGGAGGATATTCCGCAGCAGTTAAAAACCATTATCAAAGAAAAAAAGTCCAATATGTTTAAATGTACATATGAAGATCAGGACCAGCTTTATATCGCGGTGGGTTATGGACAAAAACCGACCGGAGGATACAGTATACAGGTAAAGGAATGTTACCTTTCAGAAAATGCAGTTTATTTTGACCCGGAACTAAAAGGTCCCCAAAAGGGGGATACCAGCCATCCGGCAAAATCTTATCCCTATCTTGTGGTGAAAATAGAGAACCGCAGGGAACCAGTCGTATTTCAATGAGGAGGCAGTATGGAATTAATTAAAAAAAATATTCACAGGAACGGCATAAAAGCCCGTGCCGCAACACAGATTACGCTTGACGAGGATGTGAATATCCCGGATACAAAAGAGGATGTCGGAAGAATTGTGCAGGAGGATGCAATTTTACATATTGAAGAAATAAAAAGCGAGGAGAACCAGGCTCTCATCAGGGGGGCGGTTTTATTAAATGTACTGTATACAAGCGGGGACGGGGAAGGAACGCTGTGTGAGATGAGCACGAAAATCCCAATAGAGGAAACGCTGCAGATGGAAGACATTACTATGTTAGACAAGATTAATGGCGGCGGAGAACTGGAAGAACTGTCAGTTGGCCTGATTAATTCCCGTAAAATCAATGTAAAAGGAGTTTTATCTCTGACAGCTTCTGTGGATGAGATAAAGGATGAGGAAGTTGTTGTTGATATTGTAGATGAACAAAAGGCGGTTCAGACTCTGGAAAAAGAGTTGAACCTGCTTCAGCTCTGCATGCATAAAAAGGATCATTGCCGCCTGAAGGATGAAATTGTGTTGTCATCCACAAAACCAAACATTCAGCAGATGCTCTGGAATCAGGTTCAGGCTTCCAATGTTGAGGTGAAATGTCTGGACGGACAGCTTTCTGTGCATGGGGAGCTGAAAATATTGATTTTATATATTTCCGAGGAGGAGAATCATCCGGTGCAGGTTGTGGAAGAGCTTCTTCCGTTCCACAGTACCGTAGAATGCGCCGGTTGCAGGGAAGATATGATTTCCCAGATACAGTGGGATATGGGGCAGATAAAAATAGATGTGAAGCCGGATTATGATGGGGAAGAACGTGTGTTCTCCGTCGAGGGGGTTATGGAGCTGGAAATCCGTCTGTATGAGGAGGAAACGATTATGCTTCTGGCGGATACATACAGTACGGCAAAACAGCTTGAACCCGTCTTTGAGGAAATTTCTTACCAGACGCTTCTTGTAAAAAACCAGTCGAAATCAAGGATAAACGGAACGATTGCCATTGAAAAAAACCGGCCCCGCATTCTGCAGATTTATCAGGCGCTTGGAACAGTTAAGGCAGATGAAATCCAAAAGACAGATGAAGGACTGCTTGTGGAGGGTGTGGTATGTGTCAAGGTTCTGTATGTGACCTCTGACGACGAGATGCCGTATGCTTCCATTAAGGGGCAGATTCCGTTCCAGCAAATCGTTGAGGTTCCAAACATGGAGGAGGACGCAGAGTATATGATACAGGCGGACTTAGAGCAGCTGCAGGCAATGATGTCCGATAGTGAGGAGGTAGAATGCAAAGGCAGTTTGAACTTAAATGTGCTGGTATTTGGCAGACGGAAGGAGAAGGTAATCAAAGGGGTGGAGGAAAAAGAACCGGATTACCGGAAATTAAATGAAATCCCCGGAATGACTGGATATATTGCATCTGAGGGCGACACCCTCTGGAAAATTGCCAAGGAATATTCGACCACAGTGGAAATTCTCCGGCAAATGAATGATTTTAAAGGAAATGAAGTAAAAAGCGGCGATAAATTTTTAATTTTAAAAAGTGTTGCAGGGTGAAACGTGTGAGCCTGTCACACAAATAGTATATATAGAATTATTATATGGGCAAAAGGGAGGCTGTAAAAAACTCCCTTTTGCCTGTGTAAAGCCTGTTTGGCAGGCTGATTGTCAAGCGGCCGGCACACTTGTATGTCACCGTATTGGATAAAAAAGAAAGAAATAATTGTACAAAAATACTATATTTTTAGCATTAATGACTACAAGATTTTGCAAATATTAAATTTTTATCTACAATATCATGTGGAATTTATAGAATATTAATAAATCCCAAAAAATATGTTGAATATTGCGTGAAAACAGTGTATAATAAGTAAAAAGATGAGAATGCATGTGAACAGCTGAACAAAGCGGTCCGTGAAACCGGATGGAGCAGGAAGTGAGAGATACATGGCATTAATTAGAAATAAACGCCGTATGGGAGACATTCTGAAGGCGGAGAATATTGTAACAGAAGAACAGATTGAGGAAGCACTGCCGATAGCGAAGGAAAAAAAGAAAAAATTAGGCGAGGTGTTAGTTGATTTAGGATTTACTACGGAAGAGGCAATTGTGAATGCATTGTCCAAGCAGCTGGGTCTGGAAGTGATATCCCTGGCAGGGATTCAGATAGATGAAGAGCTGCTGGGAATGGTGAGCGGTTCTGTTCTCCGTAAGCATATGATGATTCCGGTGGAATATAAAGAGAATAATATTAATGTTGTACGAGTGGCCATGTGTGATCCGATGGACATGCTTGCGCTCGATGATTTTTCAATTATTACGAATCGTCAGGTGGAACCGATTCTGGCAACAACCCGTGATATTATGTCTGCGTTGGACCGGTTTTATGGGAATTCGGAAGCCATGGCAGCAGCGCAGCGTTATGCAAAAGAGCGCGAAGCGGCAAAGCAGCAGAATGAAGAGGCAAACCTGACAAGTGAAGATATTGCGAAATCCCCGATTGTACAGCTTGTAAAGTCAATTATTGAGCAGGCTGCGAGACAAAGGACAAGCGATATTCATATAGAGGCATTAGAGACCATTGTACGTGTGCGTTACCGTATTGACGGCGCTCTTTATGAGAAGGCAAAATATGACATCAATCTTCTTCCAGGAATTATGGCCCGTCTCAAAATTATGGGCGGCATGGATATTGCAGAGAAAAGGCGTCCGCAGGACGGCCGTATTACGATGGTCGTGGACAGGACAGAGTTTGATATTCGTGTATCTATTTTGCCGACCGTGCACGGCGAGAAGTGCGTTATGCGTCTTGCACAGAAAAAGGCATTTACAAGAAGTAAAAAGGATTTGGGATTTTCACCTGAGGAAATGAAGCGGTTTGACCATATATTACAGAACCCGCATGGAATTATTCTCGTAACGGGACCGACTGGAAGCGGAAAGTCTACCACACTGTATACAGCATTGAGTGAGCTGAATAAAGAAGATGTTAACATTATCACGGTTGAGGATCCGGTCGAGGCGAACATTGACGGTATCAATCAGGTTATGGTGAATGCCAAGGCGGATATGACCTTTGCGGCAGCGCTCCGGTCGATTTTGAGGCAGGACCCGGATATTATCATGATTGGTGAGATTCGGGATGAAGAGACGGCGGCCATAGCGGTGCAGGCCTCGATTACAGGACATCTGGTAGTTAGCACCCTGCATACGAACAGTGCGGCAAGTACAATCAGCCGTCTGATGGATATGGGAGTCGAAAGTTATCTGCTGGCAGATTCCGTCGTGGGAGTCATTGCACAGCGTCTGGTGCGGTGTCTGTGTCCGCACTGCAAGAAACAGATAGAGGCGCCTGAGGAAGAAAAGGAGCTTTTTGGAAAGAGGCCGGAGGAAAGCTTTCCGGTTTTTGTGCCGGTTGGATGCGGTAAGTGCAACGATACCGGGTTTATGGGCCGAACCGGTGTATATGAGATTATGCAGATTACGCCGCGGCTGAAGACGATGATTTCAAAGAAGGCCTCTGCAGAGGAGATGAAAGAGCAGTCACTGAAGGAGGGAATGAATACGCTCCGCATGGCAGCGGCAAAACTGGTAATAGAAGGCAAAATCCCAGTATCTGAGATGCTGGGTGTTTCGGCAGAAACTTAACGTAACAGGTGAATAATGGGATAACGAAAAGAGGAAAAACATGAGTCTTGATTTAAGGGAGATTTTGAAAAGAGCCAATGAAAAAGGGGTTTCCGATATACATCTGGACCCGCTTGGACAATTACGTTTCCGTGTGGACGGTGAACTGATACCGGTTTCGCAGGATGTCCTTCAGCCGGAGGAAATTGTAGAGCTGGCACATACGATGGTCAGTGAAAGACGCTGGAAGCAGCTGGAGGAGAAAGGGGAACTGGACTTTGCCCATTCGGTGGAAGGGTATTCCCGTATGCGTGTGAACCTGTATCGGGAAAGAGGCAGCTACGCTATGGCGCTCCGTCTTCTGGCAGAGCATGTGCCGAGCGTGGATAAGCTTGGAATTCCTGTTTCTGTCCTTGATTTGACGAAGAAGAGAAGAGGTCTTGTACTGGTAACAGGGGCGACCGGAAGCGGAAAGTCTACTACCCTTGCAGCACTGATCGATATTATTGCAAAAACCTATGCAAAAAATATTATTACGCTGGAGGACCCGATTGAGTATTTGCACAGTCATAAGAAGTCGGCTGTGGTACAAAGAGAGATAGGAGAAGATACCTTGTCTTATGCCAATGCGCTCCGTGCAGCATTAAGGCAGGACCCGGATGTGATTCTTGTAGGAGAGATGCGTGACCTGGAGACGATTTCGACAGCGATTACGGCTGCGGAGACAGGTCATCTTGTGTTTTCTACATTACATACAAACAGTGCGGCATCAACAATCGACCGTGTAATTGATGTATTTCCGCCGCACCAGCAGCAGCAGATTCGTGTACAGCTCGCCAACGTAATTGAGGGCGTGATTGCCCAGCAGCTCCTTCCAAGGCAGGGAGGCGGACGTGTGGCGGCATTTGAAATACTGCTTGGTAATCCGGCAATCCGCAATATGGTCCGTGAAGGAAAATCGTTCCAGATACCGTCTATTCTGCAGACCAGCCGTAAGCAGGGAATGCAGCTGATGGATGATTCCATTGTGGATTTGTTTATGAAACGGATGATTTCGGCTGAGACAGCGTTGCTGTTTGCGCACGATGCGGAGAATGTAAAACATAAGATTTCATACATGTAAAGGTGGGTTAAAGTTGGCGAATTATGTATATACCGCGGTCGATAAGACAGGTAAGACAAAGAAAGGAAATATAGAGGCCCCCAATGAGGAGCAGGCGCTGAGCAAAGTGAAGGCGGAAGGTCTTATCGTCATGGAACTGAAGACCGAGACGATGCTGAATAAAGAGCTTTCTCTTGGCGGCAAGAAGGTAACGCCGAGAGATTTGAGTGTATTCTGCCGTCAGTTTGTCAGCATGGTATCCGCGGGCGTGACAATTATTGATGCGCTCGGAATGCTGGCAGAATCCACAGAAAATGCGACATTTGCCAAGGCCATCGCGGAAACGCAGGTGGATATTGAAAAAGGAGATTCCATGGCTGAGGCCATGGCAAGGCGTGAAAATATTTATACAGACTTATTGGTGAATATGGTGGCAGCCGGAGAGTCGAGCGGTGATATCGGGACGGCATTTACCCGAATGGCGGAGCATTTCGAAAAGTCTGCAAAATTAAAGGCAATGATAAAAAAAGCAGCCATATATCCAGTCGTTGTCGGTGTTGTTGCAGTAGTTGTAGTGATTGTTATGCTGATTGTCGTAATTCCGGCATTTGAAGATATGTTTGCAGATATGGGTACCGAGCTTCCGGCAATCACCAAGGCGGTAGTTGCCATAAGTAAGGGCTTACAATCATACTGGTATATTATACTGGCTGCAGTGGTTGGCATTGTGGTGGGAATAAAAATATTTAAGCGTTCCCCTGCAGGCGAATTGTTTTTTGGAAAGGTTGCATATAAGATGCCGATTTTTGGGACGCTGACGGTTAAGACGGCATCCGCGATGTTTGCGAGAACAATGAGTACTATGCTGGCAGCCGGCATCCCGATGATCATGGCAATCGACAATGTCTCTAAGACAATGACAAATGTGTTGTTTAAACACGCGATAGAGGATGCAAAGGACGAGGTCGCGAAAGGCGTGCCGCTTTCGGAGCCGATTGAACGGTGCGGACTGTTTCCGCCGATGGTGCATCATATGACGAGAATTGGCGAAGAAACCGGTGATGTGGAGAATATGCTGGAGCGTCTGGCCAATTATTATGACGAAGAAGTTGAGATTGCAACACAGAGCGTTATGGCCGCGATGGAGCCGATGATTATTATTGTGCTAGCGGTTGTTGTAGGTGGTATTCTGGCAGCCGTATTTTCACCGATGCTCCAGATGTACAAGGATCTGGGCAATTTGTAATGCTGCAGGTGCATGTTGGGATGGCAGATAGAAGAAGGAGAACAGACTGAATGAAGTGGCCGCGAAAAGCAAAACAGGGCAGCGAAGGATTTTCTTTGGTTGAGTTAGTCATAGTGATTGCCATTATGGCGATATTGATTGCTTTTCTGACACCGCAGTTTGTTCGGTACATAGAAAAGTCCAGACAGTCGGCGGACCTGGATACAGTGGAAGGGATTATAAAGGCTGTTCAGGTCGGGATATCAGACACGGGACTGGAATTTACCGACGAGGGCGAAATTAAGATTGCCGGTACGGGCGGTTCCATAACCAAGCAGACGGGTTCCGGGATTCAAAAGTGTATGGACAATGCGGGGATTGATGTGGGGGATGTCAGACTGAAATCCAGTGAATGGGGAACGGTCACGATTGCCATCAGTTCGAGGGGCGTATGTACCGTATCTTCAGACGGGACGGCTGATATGGCAGACCGGTATAAGAAGCAAAGCACAGATTCGGACGGAGAATAGAATAAAGACAGATGTGAATAGGGCACACCTGTTTTTAGATAAATGGGAGAGCTTCTCCCGAACCAAAAACATATAATAAAGGGAAAAGGAGCGGGTAATTATGGAAAGATTACAGGAAGCAAAAAAGAATAACAAAGGTTTCTCCTTAGTTGAGTTAATCATTGTTATTGCAATTATGGCAGTGCTGATTGCTATTCTTGCACCACAGTTCATCAAGTATGTGGAAGAGTCCAGACAGTCAGCTGACTTAACAACGGTAGAAGAGATTGTGAATGCGATTCAGGTTGGTGTTGCAGACACTAATTTGGGAATCTCAGGTGCAGGCGAGATTGAGATTACAACAAGCGCTGGCTCAATTAAATCACAGACAGGTACAGAAATTGAAGACTGCCTGAAAAATGCAAAGGTTACAATTGGCGATGTAAAACTGAAATCCAAAGAGTGGGGTACAGTTTCGATTAAGATTGACAAGAATGGAGAGTGCACAGTATCTTCTTCGGGTGGATCCGTAGACATGAAGTCGAAGTACAAAAAATAATTCCTTACTATGTCATAGACAGGACATGAACCCTATGGTTCCTGCGGCTGGCACATGCTTTTTTGCTGTGCCAGCCAATTGTGACAATATGTTACATAGAAGGAATCGTGTCCCGGAGGGCAGCGTGAATAGGAAAAAGAGAAAATAGCAGTAGAGGAGTGTGACAGGCCAAGGGATGCTCTGGCCTGCAAAAGGAATGGAAGGAACAGAAGCTATGACAGGGATGTATGTTGGAATTTGCACGGCGGTATTTTTGTTTGGAATTGTAATCGGCAGTTTTTTGAACGTCTGCATTTACCGTATTCCCGAGAACGAAAGTATAGTGAAGGTCCGTTCCCACTGTATGAGCTGCGGCTATCAGTTGAAGTGGTATGATTTGATACCGCTGGTCAGTTGGATTGCGCTCGGCGGAAAGTGCCGGAAATGCAAAAAGCGTGTTTCCATACAGTATCCTGTGATTGAAGCTCTGAATGGAATCGGATATGTGATGATTTTTTGTGTCAATGGATTTGGCACAGTGAATACACTTCTGGTGGGCATCCTGTATTGTTTTATGTTCTCGGCGCTGCTTGCACTGAGTGTCATTGACTGGAGGACATACGAGATTCCTTTCGGATTTAATGTGTTTATTTTTTGTTTGGGAATGGCAAGGCTTGTTCTTGATTATTCCAACTGGGCGACTTATGTGATTGGATTTTTTGCAGTCAGCGTTTTGCTGGAGCTTTTGCTTCTTGCCAGCAGGGGGAGAGCAATTGGCGGCGGGGACGTTAAGCTTATGGCGGCGGCGGGACTGTTGTTAGGATGGAAACGGATTATATTTGCGTTTGCCGCTGGCTGTATTTTGGGCGCTGTGATTCATGTGGTGCGGATGAAAGTGTCAAAGGCGGACCGTGTTCTTGCCATGGGGCCGTATTTATCAGGCGGTATTCTGATTGCCGCGCTGTGGGGCGATTCGCTGATGAACTGGTATTTTGGCATGTTTTGATAAAACCGTGGATGAATGAGAGAATGTCTATAAGTGTAAACAGAAAGGACAGACTTATAGTTTAAAATAGATGATTGAAGATAAACGAGAAAGAGAACAAAAAGAGAACAGATAATATCAGGGAAAGTAGAGGAAAAAGAGATGGCAAATAGGGTTATCAGTATTGAGATCGGTAAGAGTATAACTCGTGCGGTAGAAATGGATTACAAGACGAAAAATCCGAAGGTTTATACCTGTTTTAGTTTTGAAACGCCGGTTGGAGTATTGGAGGACGGTATGGTCCGCCAGGACGAGAATTTCTGTAATCTGCTCCGGGGCGCGATTATGCATTTCGGTGTCCGTACAAAGAAAGTAATATTTACGGTAAATTCCGGCCGTATTGCCAGCCGTGATGTGCAGATACCGATGGTGAAGGAAAATAAAATATCCGCAATGCTGATGGCAAATTCCTCAGAATATTTCCCGGTGGACCTGGCACAGTACCAGCTGGTACACCGTATTACGGAGACAGTAAATACAAAAGAGGATAAATATCATAAGCTGACGGTGCTGGCTGTGCCGAATGATTTGGTGAAAACATATGAGCGTCTGGCAGAGGACTGCGGGCTGACGATCGCAGCCATTGATTATGTGGGAAACAGCATCGGGCAGGTCATGAAAAAGGGCGTAACCGAGGAAGATACGGTATTAATTAAAGTAGATGAGAGCAGTTCGATGATTACGGTTATGCGCCAGGGAAAAGTAGATTTACAGCGTAATGTTGCATACGGGATTGAAGAGACCGTGGAGACGATGATTGAGACTAATGTATATGGAACGGATCTTTCTTATGCCGACGCACTGCAGATTATGAGACGGAAAACCTGTATCCGGCGTCATATTGATGTGGAAGAGGGCTACGAAGAGGAAGAGGATGTGAATGATGATATTGCAAATGCACGTGCGGAAATTACGGAGTCCTTACGGATGCTGATTGGTAATATCGGGCGTGTGCTGGATTATTATATTTCACGGAATGCGGAAGTAGACATCCGCCATGTCCGCCTGATTGGGCTTGGTGCGGATTTAAGCGGTTTAAGCAAACTGATGACAAATGAGCTTGGCATCAAGGTGACGCCTTTCCAGAATTTTCCGGGGGTAAATTACGGCCGGATTACAGAGGAAGGCGGAATTAAGATTTCTGAGTATGTCACGGCTATGGGAGCAACATTTGACCCGTTGGGGTTCCAGTTTACGGGAAGTGAGGCAAGGGCAGAGGATGAAGTATCGCTGGCAACGGCAGGTCTTGTTTTCGGAATTTGTGCGCTGGCTTCTGTGGCGATGATTGGCTGGTGTATGGTCCGCTCTTATATGCTGTCGGAGGAGAAGGATAATTTGAAGGGACAGGTTGCACAGCTGCAGCCTGCAAAAAAAGTGTACGATAATTGTAATGCGGCCAGGGAAGAGCTGACACAATGTATAACGATGTATTTACTTACCAGTTCGCCGGTAGATGCACTGCGAACCTTTTTTACAGAGATAGAGGAGCACATTCCTTCTGATTTGCGTTTTGAAAATTTTTCAACTACAGCGGAAGGCATTACAATGAGTGTTGCTGCGGGTACCAAGGAAAGCCTGTCTGAATTTATTATACAGCTTCGGGAATGTGAAACAATCGGGACACTGTCCTGTTCCGGACTGCAGCATACGATTGACGAGGCGGGAATTCCGAAGGTGACGGCAACAATTGTCTGTACATATAGTAAGTCGGTAAGCGACGAAGAAGTAGAAAAAGTTACGAAAATGGTTCTTTCAGGGGTAGTGGATGAGGAAACAGCAGAGAAAATTGCAAGTATCGTGACTTCGGAGGAAAACAAAAAAGCAGATGGGGATGACTCGGATACCGGGGCTTCAGAGACGAATGAGGGTACGGACGAAGGAGCAGATGGAGATGCTTCGGATGACCAGGCCGCAGAAGCGGAATAGGAGGCGGAAAAATGAAATTTTCGAGAAAAGACCAGAGAACACTTTTATATATTGTTGGAGTACTGCTTATCATAGCGGTGTATTTTCTGTATTTTACCAATAAGCAGTCAGAGCTGGACGAAGCGCAGAGCGAAGTGAAAAAGTTAGAGAGTGAAGTAAGCGTTTTAAGAAATTACGAAAAGAGTATGAAAACATATGAGAGGGAGACAAACAGCTATTATGATGCAATAGGGCGGATTACAGTAAATTTTCCGGAGGATGTGAAGGAAGAGAATATTTTTATGTATGCCAGAGAGCTGGAGACGGATTGTCTGGTAGGCGTGACAGATGTTACCATCGGCGAACAAACGCAAATGTATGCGGTTGGCAAGGGCAAACGCCAGAAAAAAATGTATGTAACCCAGGCGCAGATGGTATTTGGCGGGAATTATACTGAGACACTGTCCATTATTGATAAGATGATGAATTTTCCTCTGAAAAGAAATATTGTAGCGATGACACTGACAAGCGATGAAGAAACGGGTCTGCTTGTTGGAAATATAACGATGGACCTGTTTAAGGTAAAAGGCGAGGGACAGACATATGAAAAACCTTACACAGGTGTTACAATACCCGGCTCAAGACTGGATATTTTTAATTAGTGTGGTTAGAAAAACAGACAGGTGCGGTTGATGGAATGTAATTTACAGATACATTTCGGCAGGATTCAGAAAGGAGGAGCCACATCAGTGAAAAAGAGGATACAGCAGAACAATGAAGGGTTTTCCCTGATTGAACTGATTATAGCAGTTGTAATTCTGGCATTTGTTGTGGCACCGATTTTAGGCGCATTTGTCAGTTCGGCAAGGACAAATGGCAAGTCGCAGCGCGTATTGTCGGCGACGACGGCAGGGCAGAATATTATGGAGGAAGTGAAGGGCACTGCATTGAAAACCCTGCTGAAAGACGAAGGGGATAAGACGGTAGATGATACGCACAAAGCGTCTGGTCAATATGTGATTACGTATAAAAACCAGGTGGTGGGCGGAAACAAGTATACGGTTACGGCGACACTCGATGCCCAGGAATATAAAAAAGCAGAAGGCGAATCGGAGAAGGTGTATCAGTTTAATGACAAGGAACAGGCACAGATTTTTGCGATGAACAGCAGTTACGACGGAGCCTATATGCCGATTAAAAATGCGGCGAAGGTGGCGGCGGATACGTTTGCGGATACCAATGCAGCGGATTATATGAAGAAGAAAACAGTTCTCAGCATTGAAAAGAGCGACGATGGACATGGCGGTAAGATTCTGAGTGCACAGATATCCATAGAATATACCTACGGAGCAAAGCCCCCTTACAGGGAGACGACGAATTCCTATATATACCGGGATGCCTCCGGGAAGGATGATAATTTAAGGGCGTTATATATCTTTTTTGATCCGCTTTATAATAACGGTGCGGCAACCGCAAGAGAAGAAATTATTATTCGCAATAAAAGCCTGGTGCCGGTCACGGTTTACCTTGTAAAACAGGAGGATGGTACCCCGGACGCGGCGTTAGAAGAGACATACCGCGTGGATGTAAAAGTGGATGAACCGCTCAGGCTAAAAGACTGGACGGATGTTTCTGATTATAAACCGCTTACGACGATTCGTACAAATTTGAAGTTTGATAAGGCGGACTCTTCGAAGTGGCAGATTCAGCTGAATGATATGCCAGGTGCGGCAACCGCATCGCTGATGCCTGCGGAAGCATTTGGACTGAGCACTCTGGAGCATAAAGTTGTGGAAGATAAGTTGTATAAGGTTGAGGTTGTTGTAAAGGATGAGGATGGAAATGAATTGGCGAAAATGGAAGGGACAAAGGACAGATAACAAAGGATCGGCCATGGTGTTTACCATTGTTACGGTTGCACTGCTTTCCCTTATGGTATCCATTCTTCTTGCGATTTCTTTATATGCATATCGCATGAGGGCAACGGATCTGGAAGGGAAAAAAGCGTTTTATACGGCGGAGACTGCCCTTGACGAGATTCGTACAGGATTGCAGTCAGAGGTTGCGAATGCATTTTCCGAGGCATATATTAAGACGATGGAAACCTCTGTATCCAGCACCATTTCTGTCCGCAAGAGTGAGTTTCGGAAGGAATATGCTAAAATTTTGCGCGGTGTATTGAAGGAAGCAACTGAGGAAGACCAGTATGAAATGGCGTTTCTGGAGAAATTTATAAAAAGACCATTTGATAATACAACAAACCTTGGCGCAAAAATGACTACCGAGGATGGAAAGAATCTGATTGTGCTTAAGGAAGAGGGAATTATTTTAAAGGATGTCCAGGTAAAATATTTCGGGGAAGATGACTATGTGTCTGAGATTAAGACAGATATTTTGCTGAAGTATCCGATGATTGATTTTGCCCAGGATGGGGCGCTGATGGATTTCCTGAATTTTGCACTGATTGCAAATACAGAATTGAAAGCAGAAAATAAGACGGGTGTAGATGTTAAGGGAAGCGCTTATCTTGGAAAAGAGGGGAGTACCCTGACCCAGGCGGAAATTGATTTTTCAAGCACCGATTTTGTGAAAGAGAATAAATTGATAACAAATAAAGGATTGAAGGTTACCCAGGGTTCTGCGCTTACGATTACGGATATGGAAGTGTGGGCACAGGATTTTGTGTCTGACAGCAGCATGGTGAATGTAGACGGCGATGTATATCTGAGCAATGACCTTGTAATCAACAACAGCATGTATAAGACGGGGAATCGCACCAGCGTTGTATTTAGCGGAAAATATTGCGGATTCGGCGATCTGGATACCGCGAAGTCGTCAGCTGCGCTGAAAGGGAAAAGTGCGGATATTGATGCAAATCCGGCGAAATACAGCAGCGCGATTCTTGTCAACGGCGGCAGGGCACAGCTTGATTTATCCGGATTGAATTCCATGATGCTTGCCGGTCACGCCTATGTGGCGGCTTCGGAAAAGAATGGTTCCCTGGCGGAGAAAAATACCGATGTGCCAATGGGCGAATCGCTTTCCATCAAAAGCAACCAGGTGGCATATATGGTGCCGTTAAACTGTGTGGCGCCCGGAGCGGGTAACGGCGGAAACAATCCGATGACGGTTGAAAAATACCAGGCGCTGTTAAGTGAGCTGGGAGGCCGGAAGACGGATATGGTGCGCTATGATATTGTTGTGCCTGAGTATGGAAAGACATTATCCCAGCTCGGAGTAAATGGATTCCGGTCTGTATCTTATCCGATGGCCGGTACAGGCAGCAATATGGTATATTTGTTTATGGAATTTGATACGGAAGAGGATGCCAACGCATTTTTCGGAAGCTATGCCGGTGTGGCCAAAAATGCCAGCCGGATTGATGAACAGCTGGATTTGTATGCAACATACGGAATCAAGGTTCCGGATGATATGGTGAATGCCGGTTCCAGTGAGTTTTACTACAGCGGCGATATTGTGGTAAACGAAGAGAACAGAGCGAATGTATATATGAATAAGACGTTGGACGAATCTGCAAGAAAGGTAGAACAGGAGACATATCAGAACAATTTCTTTGCGCTTGGGTGTAAGCTGAATAAAAGCTATGATTTGCTGTCGGATTCAGAAAAGGCGTTGGATGTCTATCACAATCTGGTGGAAGATATGACGGGCAGCAGTGTGGATGCAAAGAAAAAAATCGGGCTCAATAAGTCAAAGAAGTTTGTTACATCCGGCACAAACCTGTATGCGGCAATTGTAAAAAATGGTGATTTTACGATTGACAGCTCTACCGTAAAGGTAAACGGAGTGGATGCATCCGGCGATGTGCAGACGAATGCGGCGCTGACAGTTGTGATTGCATCCGGTGATGTTACGGTAGAAACAGATTTTACCGGTATGATTATTGCTGGTGGTAGAATTATTATTGCAAACAGCGGGATATCGATTTCATCGGACCCTGCCATGGTGACGGCAGCGCTGAATGCGGCGAATGAAGACGGTATCCGGGCATTAAATTATCTGAAGGGTTTTCCGCAGTTGCTTGCCGGCGGTGCAGACGGGGAAGCAGAAGGCTCCAAAGACAGTATAAGCATTTCTGATTTGGTTACGTATCAGAACTGGAAGAAACAGTAAACATGTGACTGGGATTGTGCAGCAGAGAGGAGGCGGCCATGGATAAGGGAAAAAATAACAAAGGTTTTTCTTTGGTGGAGATGATCATTGTTATGGCGATGATGGTGATTCTGTTTGTGGGTGCCGGCACAATTCTGTTAAACTGGCGTAGCTGGAATGTGAACGACTGCATAGAGAAAATCGATACGGCCCTGGGTACGACGAAGATTGAGTGCATGAGTAAGGAAGACAGTTCCCTTCGCATCTGGAAGGAGTCAGATGAATATTTTCTTCAGGTGGGAAGCGGCGAAAAAAAGAGAATTGGCGATGATGAGATAGAAATTTCTTATTCAGACGGTACGGATACAAAGATAATCGAGGGTTCGACGGATTTGAAGCTTACATATGACCGTAAGGACGGCTCTTACAAGGAAATTGCATCCGGGGTGTACTGTACGCAGATTACAGTGAAGCGGCAGGATAAGACGAGATATATTAAGCTTGTGAGAAAGACGGGAAAGCATTCGGTTCAGAATTAACATGGAAAGGTCAGGGTGTGAAAAATGAAAGAAAATAACAAGGGTTTTTCATTGCTGGAGCTGGTAGTTTCCATGTGTATTTTAGCGATTGTCTCGAAGGAGGAGTTCAGGCGGGTGCAGGAGATGGTGGGCTCCAAGA
>CANOFI010000008.1 GCA_947565255.1 uncultured Lachnospiraceae bacterium | reverse complement strand
AACACCCAAAACTGCTTTCTGCTGATTCTCCCTGCAAAAAAATCATTTACATAATTCCACACAGTGTCATTTGCCATAGGTCCTTCTACGACATCATACCGGTGTGTTTTACCCCCTCTGCATTCTGCGATAAAATCCAGCCATTCATCTGTCATGCAATCAAATTTTAAAACGGATAAACTGTCAACCGGTTCATAAGAATAATAATTAATAATCGGTTTTCCCTCTCCTCTATTTGCCCAACGCACTGCCTGTCCAAGACTATTTGTACAATAGAACCCCCACGAAAAATCCTTTGTATACTTAGTTTTGCGCACTTCTGGAAACTCCACTACCTCTTTACCGGCATGATACAAAATCATAAGACCTGTCACCTCAACCTTCCACCTTATATTGTCAATGAGAATCTGTCTCTAATAACGACATTATCAGTATACCACGCCATTGTATATTATTCCACATCTTATTTAGACGAAATGGGAGTCCAATTGCTGACTCCCATTTAATATCTTTTATATATCTCCCCACGATTTCCAGCATCCACAATAAAAATAATCAATTTACCTTTTCCTCTCATCAGCAGGCAGCCTGTCAATAAACTTCTTGGCCTTCTTTTTAATGATGATTTGATACATCAATCAAGCCCCCATTCCCTTTTGCATTCTTCCAGAGTATAAGAGGCATCTTTTTCCGGATCAGGATCGTTTTCATAATTTTCCAGCATTCTCTGGCAAAAAATATCATCCGCTTCTTCATCCGCTGCTATTCCCTGAACATAAGCAAGCACATAACCAATTTTATAATCTGGTATCACATCCAGCAATTCAACAATCCTCTCTCTATTGTCATATTATGCTCCCTTCCTAATTGATATTTCAATTATAGCATATTTTACAGCATTTACAAGACATGATTCCTTTTTCCTGTGTTACGTATTTTCCTGTGACAAAACATAAACGCGCCCGCAGAAGAACATTTGTTCTCCCACGGACACATCTGCATTTCCCCATATGCTACTCCGCCCTTGCCATCGCTTCCTTAAAGTCCTTCGTATCCGTAAATATCTCGTGTTTCCACGGATTCTTCTGCTGCTCCTTCGCCCGCTTCAGTATGTAGGCAAACGCAAACACATTGACGGCAATGGACGCTACAGACAACAGTCCCTGCGCGGTCGGGTCCGCAACAGCCGGCATCTTGCTTCCCATGGCAGCCTGAATTCCGCCCTCTGCATATACGGATGTAACGGTCGTGAACCTGCTCGCATCCTGAAACAGCGGAAATACCTGCGCAAACATGCACCACAGCGCAAGGGTATTGGCACGGTTCTGAATCCAGCCGCCCTTGTTCCACAAAAGCGCCGCAAACGTCGGCGCAAGCAAAAGCGCAAGGCCGCAATACCACGAATGTGTCGGCAGATTCAGGTAGGTATACTGGAGGTTCCAGATATCATAAGCCAGAATATAAATCCAAATCATATCCGGCCACAGCATATCCTGCTTATTCTTTGAAGAATATACGCCCCACCAGCCTGTCATACAGAAAATATTGATAACTCCTGCAAGCCCGTTCAGGACATTCCACCAGCCGCCGTAGAGCCAGACGCCCTCGGAGGAGAGCCACCAGCCGCCCGCCATGGAACCCGCACGCACGGCAGACTCAAAATCCGAGACCACCGCAATTAAAATATTGATTGCCACAATCGCAAATGGAAATGCCTTAAACCACTGTGCCTTCCCAAGCTTCCCCCAATGATACTTCAAAATCATAAAGCCGATGCACCCAATCGTCGCAGCATACAGCTTCGCATAGTGGAACCAGCTGTTCATGCGCACATACGTGTCATTGTTCAATGCCCACTCAGCACCCATCGCCGCCCCGACATAAATAGCGATGAAATATACCGTCAGCACGCCCGGCAATATCAGAAAGCATGCGATGCCCCCCGCCTTCGAACGGCGCGCAATCTCATTCATCACAATAAGCCCCACGAACACCAGAAGCCAGCCAAGCAGCTGCCAGCCAGCTGTTTCTCCATAAATCTCAAAAAACATCCTACATCCGTCCTTTCTCTACTCAACCTCAATCTCTTTCATGTTAAACTCATTTCCCTGCAGCAGGTAAGTCTTATCACTGCCACAGTGCGGACATACCCTGCCATATTCTACCGTGGCATACGTATCTTCACAGCCCTCGCAAAAGGTAACGGCAGGGAGCGTCTCGACCACAAGCTCACAGCCCTCGAACAATGGCCGTTTCGCGCACGCCCACTTCCAGCAGCTTTGCAGGTAAGACTCGATGACCGTCGAGACCTCCCCAAGCTCCAGGGTTACTTTGCAGATTTTGGAGGCATTGTTTTCCAAAGCCACCTTCTCCAGATGATCCATGACATGAAATGTCACGCCTAATTCGTGCATATCCGCCTCCTTTGCCTATGTATATCGAACACATGTTCATTTTTCATTGCTATTCACAGCTTCCAGGTTACCATGGTAACGGCCTTTGCGCATTTCGGCTGTGAATAGCAGCATTTTCACTTCTTTTTCTTAAATTTCACTTTGACAGACTGCTTTACCATGTTGGGCAGAATATACTTCAGCTTCTCCTCCGACGAGTGCATCACCGATGCACCCGGATGCTCCCTGTGCAGCGTGATTGCGTCAAACACACATTTTGTCGTGCAGACGCCGCAGCCGATACACTTGTTCGGGTCCACAACGGAAGCCCCGCACGAAAGGCATCTTGAGACCTCCGCCTGCACCTGCTCCTCTGTAAACGTATGGGATAAATCCCGAAATGTTTCCGCCTGCCTCTCCACATCTGCCTTTTGGGGCACCTGCCTTTTGGAATGGTCATACTTTGTGACAGAGATATTGTCCTTATCAAGCTCGGTAAAATCACGCCTGTTCCTTCCAATCGTTAATGTGCAGTGCTCATGGACATATCTGTGAAGCGAAATTGCCCCTTCCCTTCCGGCAGCAATCGCGTCAATCGCAAACTTAGGCCCGGTATAGACATCTCCGCCCACAAAAATATCCGGCTCTGACGTCTGGTATGTAAGCTTATTTGCAACCGGGCCCTGGTTCGGCTTTAACTCCACATGCAGGTTCTCCAGCAGATTTCCCCATGCAATCCCCTGTCCTACGGAAAAGATAATGGTCTTACATGCAACAGTCATCGTCTCATTTTCATCATAGGCTGGCGCAAACCTGCCCTGTGCGTCAAATACGCTGACACATTTTTTCAATACAATGCCTGTGACCCTGCCGCCTTCCTGCAGCACTTCCTTCGGCCCCCAGCCGCACTGGAGGTTTATCTTCTCTTCTAAGACTTCCTGAATCTCATTCTCGCTTGCCGGCATCTTATCCCGCTGTTCTAAACAGAACATGGAAACCTCGCCCTGTGTGCACCTGCTCGCTGTCCGGGCGGCATCCACCGCAACATTTCCGCCGCCGATTACAACGACATCCCCGGTAAGCGCGAGACCTTCCTTCGTGCCGGCCTCTCTTAAAAATTCCACTGCCGAATAAGCGCCTTTCGCATCCTGACCGTCAATTCCCGGCTTTCTGCCCTGCTGGCAGCCGATTGCCACATAGAAACCTTTATATCCCTGTTTTCTCAATTCTTCTATTGTGATATCTTTCCCGACTTCAACGCCGCAGCGAAATTCCACTCCAAGTTCCTCTATGACAGCAATCTCTGCCGCCAGCAAATCCTTCTCCAGTTTATAGGAAGGAATTCCGTAGCGCAGCATACCGCCCGGCTCTTCGTTTTTGTCAAACACAACCGGCTTATATCCGGTCAGCGCAAGGTAATAGGCGCACGACAGGCCGGCAGGTCCTGCGCCGATAATGGCAATCTTTTCCTCAAAGCCTCCCCGCAGGGACGGAATCGTGGGCTTCGGAATATATCTGGTGTCCGCATTCAAATCACGCTCTGCGATAAAACGCTTGACTTCATCAATGGCAACTGCCTCATCAATCGTTCCCCTTGTGCAGGCATCCTCACAGCGGCGGTTGCAAATATGCCCGCAGACCGCCGGAAGCGGATTGTCCTTCTTGATAAGCGCGAGCGCCTCGTCATAACGGCCTTCCTTCGCTAATTGTAAGTATCCCTGAACGGCAATATGCGCGGGGCATGCCGTCTTGCACGGCGCAGTTCCCGTATCATAGCAATTAATCCTGTTCGTATCCCGATAATTATGGGACCACATATGCTCGCCCCACGGCTGGTCCTGCGGCAGCGGAATTCTCGGATAGCTTACCTCGCAGCCTTCCTTGTCACAGAGCTTTTGCCCAAGCTTCACTGCGCCGGCCGGACAGCTCTCCACACATTTGCCGCATGCGACACATTTCGACTTGTCAACCTTCGCAACATAGGCGGAACGCGACATATTCGGCGTGTTAAACAGCTGTGACGTGCGCAGGGCATAGCAGACGTTGACATTGCAGTTGCAGATGGCAAAAATCTTATTGGCGCCGTCAATATTCGTAATCTGGTGCACGAAGCCATTTTCCTCCGCCACCCTGAAGATTTCCAGCGCTTCCTCCTTCGTGATGTAGCGGCCATCCTTCTGCGTCTCAACCACATAATCCGCCATATCGCCCACAGCAATGCACCACCCCTCCGGGTCGTCCGCACAGCCCTCATCGTGGGTCAAGCGCGAGCGCCGGCACGAGCAGGGGCTTGACGCATATTTCCCCTCGTATTTGTCGAGCCAGTAGGAAATATGCTCCAAGTCAACGGACTCATTTTCCATCTCAATCGCCTTCTCCACCGGGATGACATGCATCCCGATCCCGGCGCCGCCCTCCGGCACGAAAGGCGTGATTTTCTCTAACGGAAGCCGCGACATATGCTCAAAGAAGATCCCCATCTGGGGATGCTCGTTCAAAACGCTGGCATTCATATTGAAAAATTCCGCACAGCCCGGCACATACATCGGCAATACATACTGCTTCTCATGCGCCTCATTTTCCCAATTGTACTCAAGGAGGCCCTTGCGCGACATTTCCTCTAACATGTCCTCGCATTCCTTCCTGCCAAGCCCGGAAAGCTGCACCATCTGCCGCAATGTCTTTGGCTTTCGCACACCCATTTTCAGGGCAAGCTCGGCCTCCTCATCCGTCAGGGCGGCGGCAAGCCCCCAGTATTCCGGATCCTCCCTTGTGATTTTCTTAAGACCGAGCTTCTGCGGGATTCTGTCGGTAATCTTCTTGCCCAGCTTCGCGATGGGCTCCCGGAACGGCTCGTCGGGATCCGGAGAAAAGGATGGATATTCGTAATTGGGGTACAATTCTTTGTCCAGTTCTTTTTTCATGCGTTCTCCTCCGTGTATTTATTTTAATAATACATTCTATTTCTTTTCGTGATGAGATAGTCGATTAATCAATCTCCTCAGGGAATAAGCGGCTGATAATATGATTCCACACAGAAACTCCTCTGCCTTGCACAAATATAAGAGAAGTGCGGTAAGCAATATGGGGCCTGTGAAATCTGCACATATTTCGAACAAATGTTCTTTTCTATATTCTTTCCATGAGGTCATTCCCCGGCCCTCCATTTTTTTATCTCCGTGCGCAGCCAGTCCGCCCATGCATCCATCCCCTCGCCGGTCTTTGCGCAGATGGGGATGACCTTCGCCCGCGGGTTCCTTTTATGTATATGCTGCTCCACAAGCTCTATGTCGAAGTCAAAATACGGCAGCACGTCTGTCTTGTTGATTAATACGATATCGCAGACCTCAAACATCAGCGGATATTTCAGCGGCTTATCATGCCCCTCCGGGACGGAGAGAATCATGGCGTTTTTCGACGCGCCGGTGTCAAACTCCGCCGGACATACAAGATTTCCCACATTTTCCAGTATTGCAAGGTCCACATCCTCAATCCCTAAGCCTTCCACCCCCTGCCTGGTCATCTCCGCGTCGAGGTGACACATGCCGCCTGTATGGAGCTGGATGGACTTTGCGCCCGTCTGTGCGATCGTCCTCGCATCGACATCGGAATCGATATCCGCCTCCATGACCCCGATGGTAAATTCCCCCTTCAGCGCTTCGATTGTCCGAACTAACGTCGTTGTCTTGCCCGCGCCCGGCGAGGACATCAGGTTGAGCAGAAACACCTTTTTCTCCCTTAATTCCTCCCGAAGCTGGTGCGCCCGCCTGTCGTTGTCGGCAAAAACACTTTCTTTAATCTCCAGTATCCTTACATCTCCCATGCTGCACCTACTTTCTTATTCCATTGATTATGACCTGAATCATCTCTTCCTTGCCTTCTTCATAAGTAAGGCCGCTATCCACAAGAATACGGCTGTCCATGAACTTTCTTACCGTTCCTTCCACCATCGCCATCACAATCGGGATAGATACCGGCCTGATTTCATTTTCCCTTATGCCTTTTTCCAGATAGGTACGGACCAGCTTCCAGCCCTCATTGACGGATTCCATCAGGCGCTTATATACCTTCGGATATTTTTCCGCTAAGTTATACATCCCTTGCAGGCCGATGTTCTGGTATTTACTGGGAATTCCGCCAAGAAGCATCCCTATTTTCCCTAAAATATCAAGATTAGTGTCCGCCTCGACTTCTTCCTTCATCAGCTGCAGGTCTGCGGAATACCTGTCTGCAATCCCCATCATGACCGCCTGTTTGCTCTCAAATACTGTATAAATCGTCTTTTTACTGATTCCTAAACTGCGGGCGACGTCATTCATCGTAAACTTTAAGCCGTTTTTCGTAAATTCCTCAATCGCCGCATCGATAATCTTCTCTCTCATTTTCGCCAGCCCTTTTTATTCCATTTTTTATTTCATTCTTTTCATCTATTTATGTATCCTATTATTCTGCCCTCCGCCCTTTGGCTGAGAAATTTATGCTTCGTCTTATTCTGTCCTCTGCCTTTTGGCTGAAAACCTTATGCTTCATCTGTCAGGAACCCAACCGTAACTTTACCCTCCTTGGTATCTGGCTGATCTTCGGAAACCTTCTCATGTCAAAATAAGGAAACTCAAAAACATCATTTGGGTTTCCTTAAATGTAACACAATTCTACAATTTTGTCAATATTGTCGTACAAATCTCATATAAATTATATCCCTGCCACTGCAAAAAACGCCTTTCCTGCACCAGTGCCATAAATATCCGCAAATGTACAATACCGCAAAGACATCCGGTCCTGCCTTTTGTCCTTGCGGTACATACATTTGTTTCTGGAATATCATTAATGTGCTATACATTCTGCTGTCATTTCCAGGTATCTATTAAATTCAGTGATTTTTTCAGAATCACCTGTGCATCCGTCAGATTCACTTTGCCGTCCTGATTCACATCCGCCGCCTGTTTCTGCTTTTCATCTAATTCAAGCAGATTTAGCGCAGCCTTCAGAGTCATCTGAGCATCTTTCAGGCTGATTTTGCTGTCACCGTCCAAATCACCTGTCATCACTTCCGCCTTCCCAATTTCCATAATTACAAAGGTCCCCATCCTGTCGGTTTCTATCGTGGCTGTCTTCTTATCCTCTGAAATCATCGTCTCATACAAAGTATATTTCTCCGTAACTTCAGCTGTTTTCATCCCTTCATGAATCCTTGCAACAACAACCTGTTCCGGATTGAAGCCCTCCGGAATTGTGAAGGAAATAGACACTTTGTCCTGAAGCTCCAGTTCCTCTCCCGTTCCGTCTACAAAATACATGTCGCACAGATGCATGTGGGATGGATTGTATTCTTTCAGAATTTCTTTTGCTTCACCATATTGCTGCGCACTATTTTCCAGCGTCATGTCTGTTTCTATCAAACGTATGTTCTGTGCCGCTTCCAGCGCTCCTTCTGCTGCATTTATAAAATACTGGCTGCCCTGCACCTGAATGAAACCGTTTTCCCCTTTTTCCACCGGAATTTCCTTGGAGATGGGTTTCGCGCCCACGCCTGGTTCTGTACTCTCACCCGGCCTTGTGCTCTCACCTGGCTTTGTGCTCTCATTCGGCTTTGTACTCTCGCCTGGCTTCATACTTTCACCTGGCTTTGCGCTCTCACTCGGCTTTGTACTTTCATCTGGTTTCTCACTCTCGCCCGGCTCTTTCTGCAATTGGGACAAATCTGTCTCAACTGTGCCTTCTTTTCCACGGGCATCACTGAAATCCCCACCATATTCCTGCGCATTCATCACCAGCAGGATTGGTTTCACTTCTTTTACATCCCCTTTTAGGCGGAAACAAATCTGTGCAATCTCCCCTGTTGTTTCCGGCATATCTTCGTAATGAACGCTTCCAAGCGCTACATGGGATTCTGTTTTGATATCCTGACACGTACTTACTGCGCTGGTCATTTTATCCAGACATTCCGCCGTTTCCACTTCAAGACAGACATTATCATACACAACTGCATAATACAGCCTGCTGATATCGGCATTTTCCGCTGAAATTGTATAATACAGTTTTCCATCACGCAGCTCGGCTTTCGCTGCCGCCCGCGGATAAGGAGCAGAAGACGGCTCCTGCATTCCGCTGAAGTCACCAATCAGCCCCATCGCCCGCTTTACAATCGCCTGCACGTCGTTCAGGTTCAGTCCATTCGCATTGCCCACGACATCGGCGACCCGGTGCTGTTCCTCTGTCAGTTCGGATATGCGGAGCAGACCCTGCAAGGCAAGCTGCGCATCCGCCAGACTAACGAAACCATCCTTATTCAAATCGCCTGACAGCGGTTTTGGGCTCTCACCTGGTTCCGGACTTTCACCTGGTTCCGGACTCTCCGGAATCTTCCCTGTACGGAATGGAATTCCATTTTCTATGGCATAGGATTCTGCATAACTGCCCTGCGTTCCATAAATCGTCAGGTTTCTGCAGTCGGAAAATGCAGCATTCCCGATACCTGTTACACTCGGCGGTATCTCCACACCAGTTAAATTGTCACATTGCTCAAATGCATATCTTCCGATACTTGTCGTCCCATCTGAAATTATAATACTTGTAAGATTTTCACAAGCGCCAAATGCATGACCTTCAATTTCTTTTACGCTCGATGGTATCTCCATTTTCGTTAACTCATCGCAACCCACAAATGCATAACTGCCGATCCTTGTTACGCTTTCTGGTATCACTGTATTCTTACAGCCTGCAATTAGCGTATTACTCTCTTTTTCTATTATTGCATTGCAGTTCTTCCGGCTATCATATTTCGTATTTTCACCAGCTACAGTTATACTTTCAAGCCTCCAACAGTCTTCAAATACTTTTTCCCCGATATTGCTTACACTGCCTGGAATCTCTATACCTGTTAAACCATAACACCTAAAAAATGCTTTATCCCCAATATTGGTTACACTGTCAGAAATCTCTATACCTGTCAAACCACTACACTCACCAAATGCTGAATTCCCGATATTTTTTACATTGCCAGGAATCTTTATACTTGTTAAATTACCACAATACCAAAATGCTTCATCCCCGATATTAGTTACACTATCAGGAATTGTTAAACCTGTTAATTCCCTGCACCCCGAAAATGCAGAATTCCCAATACTTGTCAAACCTTCCGGCAGAACAACTCTGGATAATCTGTTACATGAGCAAAAGGCTCTCTCTCCAATATTTGACAGATTTTTCGGCAGAGTTACTTTCAGCAATCCGGCGCACCCTTCAAATGCACTAACTCCCATTTCTTTCACTGAAGACGGAATTGTCACTTCAGCTAAACTACTGCACTCATAAAATGCAGAATCTCCGATACTCGTTAAACCTTCTGACAGAGTAACTTCCTCTAATCCATAACATCCACAAAACGCAAAGTCACCTATTTTCTGTACTGTCGACGGTATTGTGACCTCAGTTAAACTATTACAATACCAAAATGCGGAATCTCCGATACTTTCCAGACCTTTTGATAAATTCACTTTCTTTAATTCGGGGCAACTCGAAAATGCTTCATTTCCTATTTTCTGTACTGTAGACGGTATTGTGACCTCAGTTAAACTACTACATCCAAAAAATGTCCTATCTCCGATACTTTCCAGACCTCCTGACAAATTCACTTTCTTTAATTCGGAGCAGTCCGAAAATGCTTCATCTCCTATTCCCTGTACTGTAGACGGTATTGTAACCTCAGTTAAATTATTACACCCAAAAAATGTCCTGTCTCCGATACTTGTCAGACCTCCTGACAAATTCACTTTCTTTAATTCGGAGCAGTCCGAAAATGCCTCATCTCCTATTCTCTGTACTGTAGACGGTATTGTAACCTCAGTTAAACTATTACACCCAGAAAATACAAACTCTCCTATACTTGTCAGACCTGCCGACAAATTCACTTTCTTTAATTCGGAACAACCCGAAAATGCTCCCGACATTCTCTGTACTGTTGATGGTATTGTGACTTCGGACAATCTACAGCCCCAAAATGCATTTACTCCTATTGCCTGTACTCCGTGCGGAATTGTGACTTCAGTCAGACCACAATCTCTAAATGCCCAATCTCCTATACTTGTCAGATTATTCGGCAGTTTAATTTCCTCCAATTTGGAACAACCGGAAAATGCCTCCGTTCCTATTGTATTTAAGCTACTGGGAAGAGAAACATATTGCAGGTTACTGCAACCGGAAAATGCATTGGCCTCAATTCGTTGTATACTAAATGCAGAGTTGGAGATTGGCCCATCCAGATCCTGCAGAGAATCATACGTAATATTAACACCAATCAAATCCTCCCTGTTTGCGAATACACCACTTCCAATGCTCACAACCGGATACTCATTATGCAGATACACTTCCCCCGTCGATGATTCCGAATGGTCCACCCATTTTGTAGGGAGAGTCGGATAATTTGATTTTCCCGTATATCTTGTAATTTCCAATGTGGGTATGCCATGTATGTCCCGCTGACCGGTTGCCCTTAAATGAAAGCCATCTGCCGTAATGAAATTCGTCCCAGTGGTAATTTCATATGCCTTTACAGTTTCCGTAAGAACGGCAAAGCCGGTCAACAAACTAAATGTCAGACAAATGGCCATCCACGCTGCTGTCAGTCTCTTTTTTGTTGTTTTTCTCATATGCCATCTCCTTTTCTTTTTTTAAATCATTAAACATTTGCAAAACTCTTATTTCACTATCAGAGTTTGGGCAATACATACAAAAATATAGCGACTAAAAAACGCTTTAGAGCGGAATTTTTGTATGTATTGCCCAAACTCGTCACTCCGAATAAAACTTTCGCAATTACCTATAATAAATTATTACGACATACGTTACCAATATAACATATATCAATATATCGTTATATATCATAACATAATTACGTCATATTGACAAGAATATTCTATGTCTGTTTCACAACAAAATCATATCTTTCCTTCCTTTTTCAGAAAAACTTGACAAATAGCAAAATCAACCTATAATAAAAAAGAAAATACCAGGCTATACCTTTCCCTTACCCAGGAATACCGTGACCTGTTTCAAAACGAACTACACAAAATTTAGGAGGCAGCAATGAAAATCATCACACTGAGCCGGGAATTCGGCAGCGGAGGACGGGAAGTCGGAAAACGGCTTGCGGACATTCTGCAGATGGATTACTACGACCGCGAAATAATCACCGCAGTCGCACAACAGACCAATCTGGACGAAGCCTATATCGAATCTACCATTAACAGCGCATACATCCATTCCTTTCCCATTTCCTACGGGAAAACGCTCTCTTACAAACAGGGCGCAAATATGGCCGTATCGCTCCTTGCCTACCAGCATAAAATCATAAAAGCCATTGCCGAAAAAGGCAGGGATTTTGTGATTGTCGGACGAAGCGCAAATGTTATCCTGCAGCACCATCAGCCTTTTTGTGTCTTTGTATATGCAGATATGGAGGATAAAATTGCGCGCTGCCGGGAACGGGACAAAAACGCCCCACCCGACAAAGAACTGAAAAAACTCATCAAAAGCATTGACCGCAGCCGCAGGGAGAGCCACGCCCTCGTCTCAGACATTGCGTGGGGAGACAGGAAGGGATACCATCTCTGCGTCAACACCTCTGGGGTCGGCATCAGACATGCCGCCGAACTGACGGCAAAATTTGCAGATGCGTACTGGGGAGGTGCGTGAAATGAAGATCAGGCTTTCTGAGCATTTTTCTTACAAAAAACTGCTGCGCTTTACCCTGCCCTCCATCATTATGATGATCTTTACATCCATTTACGGCGTTGTAGATGGGTTTTTCGTGTCAAATTATGTAGGAAAGACTCCTTTTGCCGCCGTCAATTTCATCATGCCATTTCTGATGATCCTCGGTGCGCTTGGCTTTATGTTCGGGACCGGCGGAAGCGCTCTGATTTCCAAGACAATGGGCGAAGGCGACATGAACAGGGCAAACCGGATTTTCTCCCTGCTCATATATGTCTCTATTGCATGTTCAATTGTAATCGGCATCCTCGGCATCCTTTTTGTAAGGCCGATTGCCTCTGCACTTGGAGCGGAAGGAAAAATGCTTGACCAGTGTGTGGTATACGGCAGACTTATCCTGATTGCCCTGCCCGCCTATATCCTGCAGTTTGAATTTCAGAGCTTCTTTGCCGCCGCCGAGAAACCGCAACTCGGGCTTGTGGTAACCGTGGCGGCGGGCGTGACAAACATGGTGCTTGACGCCCTGCTCGTGGCAGTCTTTTCCTTCGGACTGGCCGGCGCCGCAATCGCAACTGCCGTAAGCCAGGCCGTCGGCGGAGGGATTTCGCTGATTTACTTTGCGCGGAAAAATACAAGCCTTTTAAAGCTTACAAAGACAGCATTTGACGGCAGGGCAATTTTAAAAACATGCGCGAACGGCTCATCTGAGCTCATGACCAACATCTCCATGTCCATCGTCAGTATGCTGTACAATGCGCAGCTTATGAAATATGCCGGCGAAGACGGCATTGCAGCCTATGGCGTGCTGATGTATGTCAACATGATTTTCCTCGCCGCTTTCATTGGCTATGCCGTTGGGACCGCCCCGGTTATCGGTTACCACTTCGGTGCGGAAAACCACTTAGAGCTTAAAAGCATCCTGAAAAAAAGTACGGCCATCCTCAGCATCTGTGCCATCGGTATGCTGGCTCTCGGTATCCTTTTGTCCTATCCGCTCGCAAACATATTTGTGGGATACGATAAAGGCCTGATGGACCTTACCCTGCGGGCATTTCGGATTTTTTCCTTCTCGTTTTTATTTGCAGGGTTTGCCATATTCGGCTCTTCCTTCTTCACCGCCCTGAACGACGGACTGACCTCGGCGCTGATTTCTTTTCTGCGCACGATGGTATTCCAGATTGCGGCTGTCCTCATCCTTCCAGTGATATTCGGCATTGACGGCATCTGGTTCTCCATTGTGGCCGCAGAAGTGATTGCCGCCATTGTGACGGCACTTTTCGTTCTAGGAAAAAAAGGGAAATACCACTATCTGTAGTGTCTGTTTTTTGTATCTATTTGTAATGTCTATATGTGCTGAATATATGTATTCTATATTTATACAAAAACAAACAGTACAACTACTGGCCTCTCTGTTCGATTTGCCAGTCTGTTGTACTGTTTGCGTTTATATCAGCGGCCCCTTGAATAATCTATGGCATCATTTTTCGTTATGCCAATCCCGAATCTGCTCACGCCCGTATTATCAGGGTACATATGAAAAACAACGGTACTGCCGCTGAATTCTGTCGTCGTGTACGTCCCCTGAATGGTAAATTCCAGCCGGCTCTCAGGCACACCGCCTGCGATAGTCAGGGCAGACATGTCATCCACGATATAAAAATCAACCGAACTCCCGCTGCCCCTGGTTTGCCTGAGATGGTCTAAAGCAGCGTGTTTTCCTTCAAGATACGATTGAATAGCAGGCAAAACCTTGTCCTTGCTGTTTGCCCAGCAGGTTCCTCTTCCGCCCCCGCCCGCGTGTCCAAAATGCTTGTCGCCGTGTGGATCATATTGAAATTTCATATTTTTCACCTCTCTAATCATTTTTGGTCTGCACATTTCCTCCGGGCCCGGCCTTCCATGTCAACCATAATGATAGTATAAGGCATTTTTTCTGATAAAGGAACTTACATAAATGAAAACTTATGCATCTCTTTCCATTTCTTTTTTTATTTGCCGGCGCATCCTCTTATATGCCTGCTTCTGCTCTTTGCCATACCCCGTGACCACATGCGGAACATGTGACGCGAACCGCCTGTAATCACCCATGAAAATGCTGTGTTTGCGCCCGTCCTTTGTATAAAAAATAATGGCATTCCATTGCATCGCCGATGATATGTAAAACTCCGGACCTGAAGAAAAATCAGAGGCGGCATGTGCCGGATATATCCAGACGACATCCTCATAAAGCACCAGATTGTGAAATAAAAAATTATGCCAGTCACGAAACCAGAAACAGGACGGCTCATAGAGAACATCGCCCGGCCTCAGTCCCGGCTCGCGGCAAATCCGCTCATCCAGCGCCTGCTGCTCATAATATTTCAGCCTCCGGTACTGACGCATGACCTGCCGCTCCATACGCCGAATGTGGATATAGATAAGAGTCGGCGGCACAATGTAAACCGCGGCAAGCGCTGCGCTTTCCAATGGAAATGCAGCAACATCACGCACAAAACCCCTGAGCGTGTAATGCTCCATTTTGTTAAGAAATACAAAAACACCTGCTAACAATGCCACAATCGCTGCCATCACACCCCAGAAAACTTTCTTTTTGCCCGTATAACTAGAGCGCACAGTCTGCCCGGATGCGATAATTGCAGGCTTTTCCGGTTTTTTTGAAGACATCTGGCGCCCGCGCCGGCTCCTCCGGCTGCTGTTCTGCACAACCGGCCCCTTCCGCAGCAGGATGCACTGCTCCAGCTCTTCCTTCATTTTTTGCACCTTTCTATATTCCTGATAAATAATGATGCTGTACTTTTTCTGCTCCATTGTGGTAAACAGCAGTGTATTCATCTCATTGGCATACGGGTTGCCGCCCTCTATGGATACGCCTGACAGCTCACTTGTAGAAATCAGGCAGAGACCGCATTCTCTGCGAAATATAGAACGTATGTTTGGAACAGGGAACTGTTCTCCAGAACCGACCGGCAGAGAATCCTTCCCGCTGTCATTCAGCAAAATCAGATAGCTCTGCGTAACTGCCTGGTCCCTGCTCCGGTATATTGCTGTCTGGTACTGCCTGTTGACATCCTCTGCTACTTTCCGCATATCCCCGTACCTTTGAAGCTCTTTTCCAACACGGGACCAGCGCAGAAATATATAACTGCGGCAAAGCACACGCAGCAGCACAAAAGAAAGAATGGAACCAAGCAGCCGGCAAAGGGTAACCTGAAGCGTATAGGACGACAGTATGGATAAATGAATAAACCAGTAAAACGCCAGCGCCATGCCCCACAGGAGCAAAAACGGCTGGCGTTCATACTGGAGATGATATTTGATTATGTTTTTCGGATAGCTCTTCATGCCGCTTTCTCCTTCACCGCCTGAATTTTTTCTGTGCTATTATCATAACACGATTACAGGCAGCTGTAAATCTTTTGCATCAGCGCACCGGATTTTTTGTACTATTCTGCATTTATTCCGTATTTTTTAAGGCCTCCACCATGTCAATTTTCTTATTTTTCCGCGCAACCATCCGACTGACTGCCACAGATACGCCAAACGTTACCAAAAGACTGACCGCATAGGTGCGAACACCGAGATACAGCTTCAATTCATATTCATCTGCAAGCGTTTTCAAAAGCAGCTGCAGGACGCCCACACCCGCCGGAAGTCCAATCAGCACACCCAGTACGGTCAGCCAGATGTTCTGGCTGACCAGCAGCTTTCCGATGCAGCTGTCGCGGAATCCCAGCACTTTCAGGGTGGCAAGCTCCCGGCTGCGCTCCACATAACTCATCACACCGAGATTATAGAGCACTACAATTCCAAGCACGATGGCCCCGGCTACGAACATCAGCACCATAACATTCATAATATCCATAAAGCTGTCATACGTATCCATAATCGTCTCCTTCTCCTGTTTGCCTGAAATAAGCTCAGAATCGGGGATTTCCTCCGCCTTTGTGTCTGTGTAAACAGAAGCAATCTGATATGCAATTCCCGCATGCTCAGCATATGCATCCGTCATCACAATCGTCTCGGACAAAACAGACCGCAGATACCCCGCAACTCGCACCGTATACGTTTTGTCGCTCCCATAAGGAGAAAATTCAATCGTATCCCCAATCTGTGCAGAATCCTTAAGACGCTGGCAAAGATAAACGCCCTCGTCCGTCAGTTCCATCCGGTCGTTATTTTCGTCAACAAATCGAACAAGCCCATTCCCTGCATGATACACCTCCAGCATCACCGTCTTTCCATTTAAGCTGACACCGCAGGAAGCCGACCAGTCGCCGCCCAGGCTGTCTGCCATCGCCAACGCTTCGCTGTTCTTGATCTGTTCGGTGAGATTGACCTTTGTAGTATAATTGCTGATTTCCTCACCCAGAACCCGCATAAAGCCGTCCAGCGTATCTTTTAAACCGAGTCCTCCGATTAAAAGAACCATACAGCCGATAACCCCAATCAGCGTCATTGCCGAACGGGCTTTGTGGCGCATAATGTCGCGAAAGTTCCATTTCGTGCCGAATTTCAGTCTGTTCCACAGCGGCAGCCGTTCAAATATACTTTTTTTTACCGCTTTGGGTTCATAAGGACGCAGCACGTCGGCAGCCGTTCCCTTCAGCATCTTTTTCACGGAAAGAAAACAAATCCATGTAAAAAGAACAATAGTCACAACAATGACCGGAACACAGAATTCCGGCATCACAAGAGCCCATTCCGGAAGATCAAAATACGTGCTCATCATGCCGCCCGGACTGATAATAATTGCGGCAATCCCATACCCCAGCGTCACACCAAGCGCACAACCGAACAGTCCGATTACAAAGCCGTAGGATGTATAGTGCCATAAAATGCGGCGGTCACGAAAGCCCAGCGCCTTCAGCGTGCCAATCTGCGTTTTTTCATTTGCCGCAATGCGGTGCATGGTCGTTATCATTGTCAGAACACCGATGGAGAGAAACAATACCGGCAAAACTGCCCCCATTGTCCTGCCCTCCTCAATTTCGCTCTGCGCCCCGGCCCAGGCCGTATGGTCTTTTTTTTCAGTGACTAAAATGGTACGTCCCAACGCTTCCTTTACAGCTGTTTCCATCTCGTTTTTTTTCATGCCGGAAAGAACATGAATCTGCGGATAAAACACCGTTCCCATCATCGCTTCCAGCTTTTTCGGCGAGCTGTATACAAATCCAAAGCTGGTAAAATCCGGCATCAGCTGGTTTTCGTCCCCTGTGCAGATCATCATTTCACCGCTTTTGACAAGCCCCACAATTTTGCCGCTGATTTTGCTGCCTCTGTACGTCAGGTCCAGCTCATCCCCGACGGCATATCCATTTTTTTCGGCAAACTGGTCCGACAGCCAGAAACCGTCCGAATTTTTCTCATATTCCGCGCCCTCACAAATATGCATGGTTGAAACCGTATAGTCCTCCGGAACCATCAGGGCAACGGTCTTTTTTGTTCCCTCAATATGTACATTCACCGACAGGAATCTTGTAGCAGCAGTTACCCCCGCTATTTTTTGTACGGCACGAATCTCTTCCTTTGAAAACCCCGTATCCGAATACAGACGGAAATCGGCATAGTTCGTGCTCTCAAAAAATGCAGCGGTATTTTCCTCAATGCTTTTCCACTCAATCTGGAACCCAAGAAAAATGCCGGTTCCAATTGCGGCCATAAGAATCATCGAAAGGAACTGCGCCTTGTATCTGGCCGCAGTCCGAATTAATTTTCTCCATAACATTACCATTCCACCTCGTCTGCTTTCATTGGATTCGGCTGTTCCTCATAAGACTTTATTTTTCCGTTTTTTACCTGAATGACCACATCCGCCATTTTCGCAATATTCTGGTTGTGCGTGACAATCACGATGGTTTTTCCTCGGTTGCGCGCCATGGACAGCAAAACCTTCAGCACCATTACGCCGGTTTCCGAGTCCAGTGCGCCGGTCGGCTCATCACACAAAAGAATTCTGGGATTTTTGGCCAGCGCCCTTGCAATGGAAACCCTCTGCTGTTCACCGCCGGACAGCTCTGAGGGAAATTTTTTTAAATGGCCCGCAAGACCGACCTCTGCAAGTATCTGTTCCGCATCCAGCGCATCCGGGGAAATATCCTTTACAAGCGCCACATTTTCCTGCACCGTGAGCGTAGGAATCAAATTATAAAACTGAAACACAAAGCCGACGGTCGTAGCCCGGTAATCGGCAAGCTCGTTGTTTGTCAGAGTAGAAATATCCTTCCCATCCACGACAATCGTTCCGTCCGTGGGACTGTCCAGTCCGCCCAGCATATTCAGAAGCGTACTTTTCCCTGCGCCGCTCGGACCGAGAATGACTACAAATTTCCCCTCTTCCAGGGACATATTGACACCATCCAGGGCCCTCTGCTCATAATCGCCGTTTTTATAAATTCTGGTTACATGTTTAAATTCCACGATTGCCACTTTCGTTTCCTCTCTTTCCAAATAGTGAATACGTATTTCTTGCACAAACCCGTCACTTCAAATAAGACTTTCACAATTTCCTGCATATAGTGAAGAGTCGTTTTCTACTGCCATATCATCCCTACTTCGGAATTATATGTGGTTAGCGATGACTAACTTTGACTTTTAAACAAAGCGGCATGCTATTATACCGCTTCTGCCGGAATTTTCTTATCCATCTTCAAAATATGGTGCACAAGCCAGTGAAACAGAAAATCCATCAGCTCCAGCAACACTTCCTGCTGTTTTTCCTCAAATCCTTCAAATTCCAGCTCTTCTAATTTTGCAATAAATCCGGCATGGGCTCTTTTTTGTGCCTCTAAGCCATCATATCCTATTTTCTCCATATAGCCCTCTTCATCTGCAAAATGAATTCTGGTATACTCCTGCAGCTGCTGCAGCAGCTCCATAATATTATCAAACTTATCCGGAATAAACTCATTTTTCACAATCTCATTTGCTGAACCGATAATCTCAAATAATCTGGCATGCTGCTCATCCACAGACGCAATCCCGGTATAATATTTTTCTGTAAAAGCACAGGGGTCCTCCTGCTCCTTCCATTCCTGTACAGACTGCATCTTTCCTATCATCATGTCGCTGCTCATGATATGCCTGTACAGCCAGCGTGTCAGATACCTTAAAAGCTCTGCCAGAACCCCTTCCTGGTCGCCGTCAATGTCCGCCACATCGAATTCTATCAGCTTCTCACGAAACAGCATATGCTGCTTTTTCTGCATTTCGTATTCGGGGTCATCCGTGCGTTTCATGTACTCCTCTTCATGCGCAAAATGAGTGTCTGCATACTCCTCCAGTTCTTCCAGAAGTATTTTAATCTTGCTATACTTATCTTCCACAAATTCATTTTCCAGAAGCTCTGCGGCGTCATTAATAAGTTCGAACAGGTGTTCATGTTCTTTGTCAATCTGCTCAATTCCGATTTTACAATCCTCTGTAAATAAAAACATATTCCTCAAATCCTTTCCTCTGCACACTCCGTTATCAGCAGCACACCTTTATAAGCTCTTTTCTTTTTCATGTTACCATGACCCAAAACAGATTTCAAGCCCAACTGTTTTCTTGTTTCCTTTTTTGATCATAATCATTATTAACTAACTGTTATCTGCATTTTTCACTAACTGACAATCTTTACATGTATTCTCTTTTATTACAGCCGCAGAAATTCAGGAGAACTATGAATATGTAAATGTCCAGCCGGCAATCCACCTGCTAGTCCTCACAAACCCGGTACTGGTATTGCGGTATGTGCATCATTTTGTCATTCAGAATTTGATTTCCCATATACTGAAAACTGCCGTCCTGCGCAAACCGCACCGTAAGCTCATGGGTGATCACTGCATCATCGCAAAGCACCATATCGCATACCGCCTCTACCGTTAACGTCACGGTCCCATCCTCATTTTCTCTGATATCCGTTACCTCCGGCTGAGACGTTGCAAAAAATGTGGGCGCATAATTGAGACACCCAAGTCCTGCCCATTTATAGGTCTGCTTTTCCTCATCAAACACTGCATATTCCCGAATCTGTTCTGCTGTAATCGGAAAATATTTCATAATCAGGCCTTCAAATTCCTCTTTGGGGATTCCGTCCGGAACATCCTCCGGCTGAAATTTTTTCTGATAATTTTCTTCATATAAATATTCATACATTCCATTGAAGTCCAGATCTTCCATATGGTCCGCATCCCAGTTTGAACACAAAATGTTGTTTCCCTGATAACCAAGTGTCTGCACACATTTTTCGGACATTTCACGCTGCTGCCCTGTCATCGGTTTTACTCGGACCAGACAGCTTCCGTCCATAATTTCACTGACCTCTGGCGGCTCTGGCGTACATAACTCATAGCAGAACCATCCTTTTTCGGTGTATCTCCAGTCCTTGACCCTGGTGTGGGAAATATAGGCTATCTGCGGTTTGTTTTGGTCGTTCCAGACGCCTTTTGCACTTATAACCGACATATCCGCCCCGTCAAACATATAGTACATTCTTCCTATACCGCCGTCGTTCTGTATCTCGTAGACAACTACACAACCGCTTTTCCCCTCCATACATGCATGGAGGAACGCATTCATCCGCTCATAATTTTCCATATTTGCATATGGAATCGGCACAGCAACCGGACAGCCTGTATCCATCAGCCTTTTCTGCATTTCCATAATCGTTTCTTCCCTCAGAACGACATTGGACGCTGTTCCTTTGTCCGCCGTTTGATAAATATCAGAAATAAGCTCCATCTTTTTTCTGCAGTCGTTTTTTGCTTCTTTCTCCTCCTGTTCGTCTACTGGAAGATCGTACCCCTTTTTCCACTGCTCTTCTGCTTTCTTTCCGGCTTTCTTTTCCTCCACCTGCGTCTTCTTTATTTTTCCTGCTGTCTTATTTTCTTCCGTATGCCGGTTTTTCAGGAAAAACACTCCCGCCAGCATTGCGATGACAGCTATAGATAGCATCAAAATGAGGCATTTATTTTTTTTAACAGTCTTTTGCATCTTTCCTCATCCGCCTCCATACAATTCTTCCCACTGCTCTGCTGTCAGACGGGGCGTATGCCATGTTTTTTCACTGCTGTCCGCAGAAGAACCAACCTGATTGGATACATACTGTACCCCTCCGTCTTCTAACGGCCGGACGACTACCTCATGGGAATATACATTTGCAGTTCCCGCATAGGGAAACACCACATTTGCCATAAGTGTGACTGTGCCATCTTTGTTTTCCGTAAAGCCGGTTACCTCGGAATAGGGATGCTCCGGATACTCCACTTCTTCAAAGCCCCTCGGCTTATATTCATACGTTGAATCCCCTGGATGATACACGGTTTTGGACTGCAGGGTTTCCCTGTCAATTTGAAAGTACATCATGATTACACGCTCAAATTCCTCCTGCGGAATCCGGTACACAGCGCCGACCCCCAAATTGTCGTCTGCGGCATAAGGCACATACTCTCCATGGATGTTTCGATACAGAATATCATACATATCATAAAAATTTAATTCCCCGAAATCCTCTTCACTCCAGTTTACCAGAAACATATTGTTTTGTTCAAAGCCGACCGGAAGCAGATACCTCCGGTTCAGCTCCCTGCACGCTTCATCCAGCGGGCGCACACGCAGCGCAGTATACTCCTCTGCACCGCTCATGGTGAGCACATACAGCTCCTCGGAATACCAGATACCGGAAAACATCAAATAGCCTTCTTCGGTATAGCTCCAACGCTTTGCCTCGTTGCTTTCCACCGTCTTTTTCTGGATACTTGCGGTTTCATAGGCGTAATAGCTTCTTACTACACTGAGCTTTCCATCCTTTGCCTGCAAATCATACTTAATAAAATCACCCTGATAACCAACCTCAATGATTGTTATTTCTGCCTGTTCCCCCGCACCCGCCACTGTGCAGAACTCCTCTGCCTGCCCGGCGTGTGTCATGTTGATCTGGTTTTTACAGTCAACTGCTGAATAGCCATATTTTCCAAAGCGGTTTACAATTCCCCGGACTGTTTCCAAATCGTCTGTCCTGTTTTCCTCTGCCGCTTTTTCATACAGGTCCAGACAAATATCCGCCATCCCGTCTTCTTTCGGGTCTGGGGGAATTGTTTTTTCTTCAGCAACGGGAGAATCGGCCTTTGGGGTTTTTGGAGCACCGCTGCAGCCCGGTATGCTTAGTATTGTTATTATACTAAGGCTTGCCAGTTTCAGGCAAAGAGGGGCATGCAGATGGCAGAAATGAATTTTCAGGCACGCTCTGAGGCGCGCTGTCTGTTTTCGTAACATATTGCATTTCTCCTTTGTATTCCATTTGAAGGATTTGAAAGTCCGGTTATTTTTCTCAGCACACTGCTGCTGCCTGAATTCCCGCAACTGCACCGTCGGCAACTGCTGTGGCCACCTGTCTTACTTTTTTCACACAGATATCTCCTGCCGCAAATACACCCGGAATTGCCGTCTGCATGGAATCGTCAACCGGAATATAACCGCCATCTAACTTTAATTCTGTGTACATCTGCGTGTTCGGCACAATCCCCGCGTATACAAATACTCCGCATTCCGCATCCTTCACCATGTGCTTCTTTCCTGTTTTGTTATCGGTAAATTCCAGCTCCTCCACCGCTTCGCTGCCATATACCGCAGTCAGACTTGCATGCGGCATGATTTCGATGTTATCAAAAGCGGCCGCTTTCTCTTTAAACTCCTGGATACATGCCAGCTCATCCTCCACACATACAATCGTTACCTTTCCGGCTATCCCTGCCAGGTAAAGCGCTTCCTTAACCGCTCCGTCCGCTCCGCCGATTACATAAACGTTCTTTCCCTTATAATCCAAACCATCTTTTGGTGCGTTTAATCTGACTCCTTTCAGACTTTCTCCGGGAATACCCAGCATACGACCGGAACCGCCATTTGCCAGAATTAACGTCCTGGATTCATACTGCTGTATATCCGTGACAACCTTTTTCCTTTCACCTGCAAGCATCGTCTCAGTCACCGTTTCATAGCGGATTTCCACACCGGCGCCGATTGCCTGCTCTTTCATCCGTTTTGCAAATGTTTTACCGGTCTCTTCTTTTACAATTGCTGTATAATGCGTGACCGTAGATACCGTTCCAATCAGGCCGCCCACCTGGTTCTTCTCCAGCACCAGAACCTTTTTTCCTCTGCTTTTCCCATAAATCGCTGCGCTGATACCGGCCGGTCCTGCACCAATGACAATGATATCGTACATCTTTGTATCCTCCTTCTGCATAAACATATAAAAACAGTTTTATTCAAAATTATCTAAAATACAGTATTTCCTGCCCATTGGTGCATTATTCCGAATTTCCCGACCGTCTTATGTTCTATATTCCAAGAATTGTTCTTTTCTTTATTTCAAATTCCTCCTGTGTGATTACTCCATCGTCAAGAAGTTTCTTCAATCTCAGCTTCTGCTCTTACTGTAATTTTTCCTCTACCTGTTGTATA
>CANOFI010000007.1 GCA_947565255.1 uncultured Lachnospiraceae bacterium | reverse complement strand
ATACGGTGAACAGGCTGCTTGAGTTATTTAAGCTGGATGAAATGGAAGAGGATGGCCGATACGTTTACAGAAGGTTACCGGATTGGGTTTATAAGGGCGGGCAAGGATTTATCCATCAAAGAATGCGTCGATATCCGCTATCATCTGGGATTTGAGCGGGTGATAAGAGAGGCAGTTTCGAATTTTGAAAAGATGGGACTGAAGCCGGTTATTTTCAGAAAGTCGGTGGACGCCATAGGTTCTCTGGCCGGATATGAGGGCGCACAGCCCAACAAGCAGTATCTGTATGACCATAAAGAGGACAAGGCGCTGTTTTTAGACCGCGCTTACATGGAACGCAGGCTTGGTGTGCTGCGCGCGGCTTATGAAAAGCAGAAGGCGTTAGCTGCGAAAATGGCGGGTCCGGCGGTAATGGAAATTTTTGGAGAACAGCCGTTTGCTCCAGTGTCAAAGCCGGAGTGTTATAAACTCAGTGAAAAACAGCAGAAACTGGCGGTTGAGCTTGCCAATGCCAGCAGCAGCCTGGTGAATGAGTACATCAAAGAGGAAGAGCGCAGTTTTACGATTATTGCCTTTCCGATGCCGGAGATTGGCGAGCCGTTTGAGGAGATATTTCACGAAGTGATACGCATCAATACACTGGATTACCAATTGTATGAACGGGTGCAGCAGACAATCATCGACGCGCTGGATGAGGGAACATATGTTCACATTAAGGGGATGAACGGCAACTGCACAGATTTGAAGGTGCAGCTTCATCCATTAAAGAATCCTGAAAAAGAGACGATATTTGAAAATTGTGTGGCGGATGTGAACATTCCGGTGGGCGAGGTATTTACCTCCCCGGTATTAAAAGGGACAGACGGGACGCTTCATGTGACAGGCGTGTATCTGAATGAGCTGGAATACAAACAGCTGAAACTGGAGTTTTGCGATGGAATGATACAAAACTACAGTTGCGGGAATTTTGAGAGTTCCGAAGAAAACAAACAGTATATAAAAGAGAATCTGCTAAAGCACCACGACAGCCTTCCGCTGGGTGAATTTGCCGTCGGAACGAATACGACGGCATATGCGGCGGTTCAGAAATACGGACTGGCGGACCGGATGCCGATTCTCATTGCAGAGAAGATGGGACCGCATTTTGCCGTGGGCGATACGTGCTACAGCCGTGAGGAGGACGTAAAAGTTTATAACCCGGATGGAAAAGAAGTCATTGCACGTGAAAATGAAGTTTCGGCGCTTCGGAAGGAAGAGCCGTCAAAAGCCTATTTTAATTGTCATACAGACATTACGATTCCCTATGATGAACTGGGGAGTATTACAATTGTAAGGAAAGATGGCACTGCCATTTCACTTATAGAACAGGGCCGGTTTGTTCTTGACGGAACAGAGGTTCTGAATAAACCATTTCAAAAGGAAAGTGTTGTATCAAAGGAGGACATAATATGAACCCAGTAGTTGGAATTGTAATGGGAAGCGATTCGGATTTGCCGGTAATGGCAAAGGCGGCAGAGTTTCTGGACAGCATTGGTGTGGCGTATGAGCTTACGGTTATTTCGGCGCACCGGACGCCGGACAGGTTCGTAAGCTATATGCGCACGGCGAAAGAGCGGGGGCTTAAGGTGATTATCGGCGGAGCCGGAGGAGCGGCGCATCTGCCTGGAATGGCGGCGGCTTTGACGACGCTGCCGGTGATCGGTGTTCCGATTATGACAAAAGCGCTCGGCGGAGTGGACTCTCTGTATTCCATTGTGCAGATGCCGTCCGGGATTCCGGTAGCCACAGTGGCAATCAACGGCGCGGCCAACGCCGGAATTCTTGCGGCAAAAATCCTTGCCGTTGCAGATGATTCGCTCACGGCAAAGCTGGAGAGCTATGCAAAAGAAATGGCTGACAAGGTGGAAGAGAAAGCAGACAAAATTGAAAAAATAAAATATAAAGCATATCTGGAGCAAATGTAAAGTGCATGAAACTAGGAGGAAAGATGATGGATTATAAGAAAGCAGGCGTAGACATTGAAGCAGGTTACAAGTCAGTGGAACTGATGAAAAAGTATGTGCAGGGAACCATGAGGCCGGAGGTTTTAACCAATCTTGGCGGATTTTCGGGTGCATTTTCTATGGAACGCTTTAAAACGATGGAGAAACCAACCCTTGTTTCCGGGACAGATGGTGTGGGTACGAAACTGAAGCTGGCATTTTTAATGGATAAGCATGATACCGTTGGAATTGACTGTGTGGCAATGTGCGTCAATGATATTGCCTGTGCGGGCGGTGAGCCGTTGTTTTTCCTTGATTATATCGCATGTGGGAAAAATGAGCCCGAAAAAATTGCCACGATTGTCAGCGGCGTGGCGGAGGGATGTAAGCAGGCAAAGGCCGCGCTGATTGGCGGTGAGACGGCGGAAATGCCGGGATTTTATCCGCCGGATGAATATGACCTGGCAGGCTTCGCGGTCGGAATTGTGGATGAGAAGGATTTGATTACCGGGAAGGAATTAAACGACCAGGATGTATTGATTGGCATGGCCTCTTCCGGCATTCACAGCAACGGATTTTCTCTGGTCCGGAAAGTCTTTCTTATGACAATTGAGGCACTGGATACATATTATGACAGCCTGGGTTCAACGCTTGGAGAGGCGCTGCTTGTGCCGACCAGAATTTATGTGAAGGCATTGCATGCAGTCCGGGAAGCAGGCGTTAAAATAAAAGCATGCAGTCATATTACCGGCGGCGGTTTTTACGAAAATGTACCGAGAATGCTGCCGGAGGGTATGCATGCAGTTATCAGGAAAAACAGCTATCCGATGCTGCCGGTTTTTGATATGCTGTCGAAGGATGGCGATATCGAAGAAAAAATGATGTATAACACATTTAACATGGGAATTGGAATGGTTGTCGCAGTGGCGCCGGAAGATGTGGATAAAGCTATGGATGCGATGAGGACGGCAGGCGAGACGCCATATGCAATCGGCCAGGTACAGAAAGGTGAAAAAGGAGTTACATTATGCTAAAAATGGCGGTTTTGGTGTCCGGGGGAGGGACAAATCTCCAGGCTATCATAGACGGTATCACGAACCAGACGATTACAAATGCCGGAATTGACGTGGTCATCAGCAATAACAGGCATGCATTTGCACTCGAGCGTGCCAGAAAGCACAAGATTGACGCGGTGTGCGTATCGCCGAAAGAGTATGAAACGAGGGCGGCGTTTAATCAGGCGCTGCTTGAGACGGTAGACCGGTATGCGGTGGATTTGATTGTGCTTGCGGGATGTCTGGTTGTGCTGCCGGAAGAAATGACAGAGAAATACGCAAACCGGATTATCAACATTCACCCGTCCCTGATTCCTGCCTTTTGCGGAAAAGGGTTTTACGGACTGAAGGTGCATGAGGAAGTATTGAAGCGCGGTGTAAAGGTGACCGGCGCAACCTGTCATTTTGTAGATGCGGGCACCGATACGGGGCCGATTATTTTTCAGAAGGCGGTCGATGTGCTGCCGGATGACACGCCGGAGACATTGCAGAAACGTGTGATGAAAGAGGCGGAGTGGGTGATAATGCCCCGCGCGATTAATGCCATCGCAAATGGAAAAATCGAGATTTCCGGCAACCGCGTGGTGTTGAAGGAGACATAGACATTTGTGCACAAAATTACATAGTTTTTTTATGGATTCATAGTAGATTTATATTACTGGTTTACATAATTGGTCTATTTATGTTGTTTACATAATTGATTTGCACAATTGATTTATATAATTGGTTTACATAATTTCATATAGTTGCACATGTTTACATGGAACAGAAAGGACGGAATACGGTGAAAGTTTTAATTGTAGGAAGCGGCGGAAGAGAACATGCCATTGCGTGGAAAACGGCACAGAGCAGCAGGGTGGACAAAATTTACTGTGCGCCGGGCAATGCCGGAATTGCACAGATTGCAGAGTGCGTGGACATTGGGGCGATGGAATTTGAAAAATTAGTTTCCTTTGCGAAAGAAAAGGAAGTAGATTTAACAATTATCGGAATGGATGACCCGCTGGTCGGCGGGGTTGTGGATGCATTTGAAAAAGAGGGACTGCGGGTGTTCGGTCCCAGAAAAAATGCAGCCATTCTCGAGGGCTCCAAGGCTTTTTCCAAAGACCTGATGAAAAAATACAACATACCAACAGCCGCATACGAGACATTTGAGGATGCGCAGGATGCCCTTGCATATTTGGAGACGGCAAAGTTTCCCATTGTCTTAAAGGCGGACGGCCTTGCGCTCGGAAAAGGCGTGCTGATTTGCAATACGCTGGAAGAGGCAAAAAAAGGCGTGCAGTCGATTATGCTCGATAAGCAGTTTGGCTCAGCAGGAAACCGTATGGTCATAGAGGAATTTATGACCGGGCGCGAGGTGTCCGTGCTGTCCTTTGTGGACGGAAAAACGATTCAGACGATGACGTCCGCGCAGGACCATAAGCGCGCTAAGGATGGAGACCAGGGCCTGAATACGGGCGGAATGGGAACCTTTTCACCGAGTCCGTTTTATACAGAGGAAGTCGATGAATTTTGCAGAGAATATATTTACCAGGCGACGGTGGACGCCATGGCGGCGGAGGGAAGACCGTTTACGGGAATTATTTTCTTTGGGCTGATGCTGACGGAGCAGGGACCGCGCGTGCTGGAATACAATGCAAGGTTCGGTGATCCGGAAGCGCAGGTTGTCCTTCCGAGGATGAAAAATGATATTGTGGAAGTGATAGAAGCCTGCATTGACGGAAAGCTGGATACCATAGACCTCCAATTTGAAGACAACGCCGCCGTGTGTGTCGTACTGGCGTCCGCAGGTTATCCCGAAAAATACGAAAAAGGTTTTGTTATTGAAGGTCTGGAGCGGTTTGACGGACAGGACGGATATTATGTGTTCCATGCGGGGACAAAACAGACGGAGAAAGGAATCGTGACAAACGGCGGAAGGATTCTGGGCGTGACAGCGAAGGGCGCAGACTTAAAGGAAGCCAGAGCGAATGCATACAAAGCAGCAGACTGGATCGATTTTGAAAATAAATATTTAAGAAGTGATATTGGTAAGGCCATCGATGAAGCATAAATGCGGGTGATAGAATGATAATTGAAATTGACTTTAACAGTGATGAGGCAATTTATATTCAGCTTACAAATCAGATTATAATGGGGATAGCTGCAGATACAATTCGGGAAGGGGATTCTCTGCCCTCTGTCAGGCAGCTTGCGGATCATATCGGCATTAACATGCATACAGTAAATAAAGCATATTCTGTTTTAAGACAGGAAGGATTTATCACGTTGGACCGGAGAAAAGGGGCAATTATCGCCCTGGCGGAAGATAAGGCAGGGGCAATGGATGAGATGAAGCGGGGACTTCAGGTATTGCTGGCCAGAGGACGCTGCAAGCAGATTTCAAAAGAAGAGGTTCATGCGCTGATTGATGAAATTTACCAGGAATATGATGCGGGAAGGCAAGGAGGAGAGTAATGGGGAAGCAATTTACCAGTATGGCGCAGCAGGCCATAAAGGAAGCAAAAAAGGAGGCTTTGGCAAAAAAGCATGGGTATGTGGGGACAGAACATCTGCTTTTAGGACTTGTACAGGTACCGGAAAGCGTTGCTGCCAAAGTGTTAGAATCGGCGGATATTACCAGAGAACGCTTAGGAAAGCTGATAGATGAATTAATTACTCCTAACGGCAGCGTAATGCTTGCAAGTCCGGAGGAGATGGCGCCGAGGGCACAGACCGTTTTGCAGTGCGCCGGAGAGGAAGCGGCCAGATTTCACGCAGAACAAATCGGTACAGAGCATCTGCTGATTGCCATAATAAAAGAGCCGGAATGCGTTGCGTTCCGTCTTCTTCACACGGCCGGGGTGAATATACAAAAGCTTTATGTAAATCTGTTAGTTGCTATGGGCGAGGATGCCAACCGGTATAAAGAGGATTTCCAGAATGGAAAACCAATCATAAGAGGAGAGAGAAGCCAGACGCCGACGCTTGACAAGTATAGCCGGGATCTGACAGGGCTGGCCCGCGACGGCGCGCTGGACCCTGTGATTGGAAGAGAACAGGAAATACAGCGTCTGATACAGATTTTAAGCCGGAGAACCAAGAACAACCCATGCCTGACCGGGGAGCCGGGAGTTGGAAAGACGGCGATTGTGGAAGCGCTTGCACAGCGGATTGAGCAGGGGGCTGTTCCGGAAGATTTAAGGGACAGACGACTGCTTACATTAGATTTGTCCGGAGTGGTTGCCGGGTCAAAATACCGCGGGGAATTTGAGGAGCGGATTAAAAAGGTGCTGACAGAAGTCATGAATGCCGGTAATGTTCTTTTATTTATTGATGAAATCCATACGCTGATTGGAGCCGGAGGCGCAGAAGGTTCCATTGACGCTTCGAATATTTTAAAACCTGCGCTTGCAAGGGGAGAACTGCAGCTAATCGGTGCAACGACCCTTGTGGAATACCGCAAGTACCTGGAGAAGGATGCGGCTCTGGAACGCCGGTTTCAGCCGGTTTTGGTGGAAGAGCCGGATGCAGAACAGACGATTGAGATATTAAAGGGAATTTCCTACAAGTATGAGCAGCACCATAAGCTCATAATAGACGAGGAGGCGCTTACAGCGGCCGCAAAGATGTCACAGCGCTATATCAATGACCGGAATCTGCCGGATAAAGCGATAGACGTCATTGATGAAGCCGCTTCCAGGGTCAGGCTTGCGGGGTATAAGCCGGCTGCCAATATGCAGGAACTGGAGCTTGAAATAACAAAAAAGGAAGCAGAGAAGGAACAGATGCTTGCTGACGGAGATTATAGCCAGGCAGCCCAGTTAAAGCAGGAGCAGCTAAAGCTGCAGGAACAGTACCAGAAAGCAAAACAGCGCATGATGCGCAATATGGATAAAAAGAAACTGCATGTGACGGAAGGCGATGTGGCGGAAGTCATTTCCATGTGGACGCATATTCCGCTGAAGCAGTTGGAAGAAAAGGAGTCTGCAAGGCTGCTGAAGCTGGAACAGATTCTGCACAGGCGTGTCATAGCGCAGGAGGCGGCAGTGTCTTCACTTGCCAAGGCCATCAAGCGCGGGCGTGTCGGATTAAAAAATCCAAACCGTCCCATCGGTTCCTTTTTATTCTTAGGACCGACCGGTGTGGGAAAAACAGAATTATCAAAGGCGCTTGCGGAGGCGTTGTTCGGGACAGAACAGGCACTGATTCGCGTGGATATGTCCGAATATATGGAAAAGCACAGTGTTTCTAAAATGATCGGCTCCCCGCCCGGATATGTCGGGTACGAGGAAGGCGGGCAGCTGAGCGAACGGGTGCGCAAAAATCCCTATTCGGTGATTTTATTTGACGAGGTGGAAAAGGCGCATCCCGATGTGTTCAATGTACTGCTCCAGGTGTTGGATGACGGACATATTACCGATTCCCAGGGAAGAAAGGTTGATTTTAAAAATACCGTGCTTCTTATGACCTCCAATGCAGGTGCAAAATCAATTATGGAACCGAAGCGGTTAGGATTTTCTTCCGGCGAGGATGAAGAACAGGATTACAATCGGATGAAGGCCGGAGTGATGGAGGAGGTAAAGCGTATTTTTAAGCCGGAGTTTTTGAACCGTATTGATGATACGATTGTCTTTCATGTGCTGGGCAAAAAGGATATGAAGAAAATTGTGACGCTGCTGTTAAAAGATTTGTCGGAACGCTGCAGGGATCAGATGGAAATCACTCTGACGGTGCGGGACAGCGCAAAACAATATATTGTGGAAAAGGGAAGCGATAAAAAGTACGGCGCGCGTCCGCTGAGGCGGGCAATACAGAGCATGGTGGAGGATGTGCTGGCAGAAGAAATATTAAAAGGAACCATTAAGCGGGGGGATGAAGTGCTTGTCACCAAAAAAGGAGACGGACTATTGATTGAACCATTGACAAAAAAATAACTTTTTCTACAAAAAAACTGGTAATGTTGTAAAAAATCATGTATACTGTAACTATCAGCAGCGAAACAAGGAGGATAAGAAAATGGCAGTTATCAATGAACTGATTCGTAAGGAAGCGGATAATAAATTAAGTTTTGGAAATTATGCGTTAGACAAAAAGACAAAGATTGATAATTTTGAACACCAGGGAGATTTGTATAAGGTAAAAACGTTTAAAGGAATTACGAAACTTGAAAAAAATGGCATGTTTGTGTATGAATCGGTTCCGGGAACCGCAGTGACCAATCTGGATGTGACTGCAGCGGGAATGGAGTTTGAGGTGGAAGGACCTGAGGATTCGCAGATTACAGTAGAGCTGGCAGGGGATAAAGAATATCTGGTATATGTAGATGGGGTAAATGTAGGAAGCATGAAGACCAATTTAGGCGGTAAGCTGACATTCAGCGTGGAGCTGGCGCCGGATAAGGCTGTTCCGGTTAAGGTGACAGAAAAATAAAAAAAGAGGAAAGCCGGGAGCCGTTGAAAGACAACAGCTCCCGTATCTATTGAAAAGGGGTGAATGAGATGGCGAAAGGAACCGTTTTTTTCTGTCAGAGCTGCGGGTATGAAAGCGCAAAATGGATGGGACAGTGCCCGGGATGCCGGGAATGGAATACGATGATCGAGGAGGTTGCTGTCACAAAGTCTGGACGGCAGGCAAAGGGCAGGACAGCCATGCCTTTAAAAAATCATAATCCTGTGAAATTGTCAGAAGTAAAGACAGCGGACAGAGAACGGATTCACACCGGAATGGATGAGTTAGACAGGGTGCTCGGCGGCGGAATTGTAACCGGAAGCTTAGTGCTGGTGGGCGGAGATCCGGGGATCGGAAAGTCTACCATTCTGCTGCAGATGTGCAAAAATCTATGTGAACAGGAGAAAAAGGTTTTGTATATTTCCGGCGAGGAATCCGCACAGCAGATTAAGATTCGCGGGGACCGGCTGGGGACGTTTGCAAATGATATGGAGCTTTTGTGCGAGACAAATTTAGCGCTCATTGAAGAGGTGATTCGCAAAGAACTGCCGCAGATTGTTGTGATTGATTCTATCCAGACAATGTACAGGGAAGAAGTATCATCAGCGCCGGGCAGCGTGTCGCAGGTACGTGAGGCCACGGCTGTTTTTATGCAGATGGCAAAAGGCCTGGATATTTCCATTTTTCTGGTAGGTCATGTGACAAAGGAAGGAGTTGTTGCGGGACCGAGGGTATTAGAACATATGGTCGATACCGTGCTTTATTTTGAGGGAGACCGGTATGCGTCGTACCGTGTGCTGCGCGGGGTGAAAAACCGGTTTGGCTCCACGAATGAAATCGGTGTGTTTGAGATGCGGGAGGATGGTCTTAAGCAGGTTTTGAATCCATCTGAGTTTATGCTGCAGGGCAGGCCAAAAGGGGCGTCCGGCTCTGTTGTGGCGTGTTCGATGGAGGGAAGCAGACCGATTCTGGTGGAAATACAGGCACTGGTGTGCCAGAGCAGCTTTGGAATTCCGAGAAGAACATCCAACGGCTGTGATTTAAACAGAGTGAATCTTTTGATGGCAGTGCTGGAAAAGAGGCTTGGCATGCACTTGTCCGGCTGTGATGCCTATGTGAATGTAGCCGGAGGACTCCGCATGAATGAGCCGGCAATTGATTTGGGAATTGTGATGGCACTGGTATCTGGATTTAAGGAAAAACCTTTGTCCGAGCAGGTGATTGTGTTTGGCGAGGTGGGTTTAAGCGGTGAGATACGCGCGGTGTCCATGGGCGGAGCAAGAATTGCGGAGGCCGCAAAGCTTGGTTACAAAACATGTATACTGCCCAAGGCCTGCATAAAAAATGCGCAGCTGCCGGAGGGCATGGAATGTATTGGGGTAGAAACCGTGTATGATGCGGTAAAGATATTATAAACGGAGGGTTGAATCGATGGAAAAGAAAACAATTGTGGCAGCATTGGGTCATGAAGCGCTGGGAGATACGCTTCCAAAGCAAAAAGAGGCGCTGCAGAATGCAGTAAAAACGATTGCCGATTTGGTGGAAAAGGGTTACCGGGTCGTGCTTACCCACAGCAACGGTTCCCAGGTCAGCATGATACATACAGCGATGACAGAATTGGGGAAACTTCATGCAGAATATACCGTGTCCCCGATGTCGGTCTGTTCTGCCATGAGCCAGGGATATATCGGGTATGATTTGCAGAATACGCTTCGCACCGAACTATTAAAACGCGGTATTTACAAAACAGTCGCAACGGTGCTTACGCAGGTAACTGTAGATCCGTACGACGATGCGTTCGGGGAGCCGGAGAAAAAAATCGGCTGTTATATGTCAGAAGAGGAAGCAGCTTTGGAAGAAAGCAAAAAAAATAGTGTCGTAAAAGTCGAGGGCAAAGGATTCCGGCGCGTGGTAGCTTCACCGAAGCCCATCCGCATCGTGGAAATAGACGCCATCCGTGCGCTCGTGGACGCGGGACAGGTCGTTATCGCCTGCGGCGGAGGCGGAATACCGGTTATCGAGCAGAAAGGCAGATTAAAGGGCGCGAGCGCAGTCATCGAAAAGGATTTGTCCAGCGCGGTTCTGGCAGAGGAACTGAAGGCGGACATTCTGCTCATTCTCACAGGTGTGGATAAGGTTTGTCTTCACTTTGGAAAAGAGCAGGAGGAAAAAATAGACAGCATGACCATAGAGGAGGCGCAGGATTATATAAAGGAGGGGCATTTTGAGAAGGCAACCATGCTTCCGAAAATCCAGGCGGCCATACAGTTCTGCGAAAAATGTCCGATGGGAGAAACGGTTATTACCGGACTGGACAACGGGCTAAAAGCCGTGTGCGGAAAAACAGGGACACATGTTCGAAAAAAAGAGATCTAAAAAAATAAAGGATTTTGCATTTTCCTGTGGAATATTTATGATAGAGGTATTTTTTAGGGTTCGGTGTCAAAAGATGCCGCAAAGTATTTGAGGAAATGTTTGTGATGTCTGAAGCAGGAGTATGGGAAAGCGATGGCAAAATGGAGGTGACTGCATGACAATTCGGGAAAAACAGGAGCAGTGGGAAATGCAGTATTTAAGTCCGTATGCAGCCCTAAGTGCAGAGTCGAAGGGAAGGGATACTGAGGAAGTCCCCTGTGATATCCGTCCGGTTTATCAGCGCGACCGCGACAGAATTCTGCATTCGAAGGCATTTCGCAGGCTGAAACAAAAAACCCAGGTGTTTTTGTCACCGATGGGGGACCATTACCGGACCAGGCTGACGCATACACTGGAAGTGTCGCAGAATGCGAGGACGATTGCCAAAGCGCTGAGGCTGAATGAAGATTTGGTGGAGGCCATTGCGCTTGGCCATGACTTAGGCCATACGCCGTTCGGGCATGCGGGAGAGCATGCGCTTGATTCTGTGTGTGAAAACGGATTCCGGCATCATGAGCAGAGCGTGCGGATTGTGGAACGGCTGGAAAAGCAGGGTAGAGGGCTGAATTTAACATGGGAAGTGCGGGATGGGATTCTGAACCATCCGACGGCGGGGAATCCGGCGACCCTTGAGGGGAAAATTGTGCGGCTTTCCGATAAAATTGCTTATATTAATCATGATATAGACGACTCTATCCGCGCCAGGGTGTTGACGGAGGAGGACATTCCCGCCAGGTTTCACCAGGTGCTTGGCTTTACATCAAGAGAGCGGCTGAATACGCTGATACATGACATTGTAAGAAACAGTGAGGGAAAGAATGACATTGTGATGTCGCAGAAAATAGAGTCAGCGATGAAAGAGTTACGGGAGTTTATGTTTGCGCATGTCTATAAAAATTCACGTGCAAAGGAAGAAGAGGGAAAAGCAAAGCAGCTTTTAATTACCTTATATCAATATTATATAGATAACATAGAACGGCTGCCCGCAGAATTTCTGGATTTAATTGACAGCGGCGAGAATGAAAAACAGGTTGTCTGCGATTATGTGGCGGGTATGTCGGACCGATATGCCATCCATATGTTCCAGAAGCTGTTTATGCCAAAACAATGGGAGATTTATTAGCCAGTATTTTCTGGCGGAAGGATTGGGAAAAGGATGCGTTACCCGGAAGAGACAATTGAAGAAGTGCGCACGGCCAATGATATTGTAGATGTCATATCCGGTTATGTACGGCTGGCAAAAAAAGGGAGTTCTCATTTTGGATTATGCCCGTTCCACAATGAAAAGTCTCCGTCTTTTTCTGTGTCACAAAGCAAGCAGATGTATTATTGTTTCGGGTGCGGTGCAGGCGGGAATGTCATCACGTTTGTGATGGAATATGAAAATTTTACATTTGTTGAGGCGGTAAAGCATCTCGCTGACCGGGCGGGCATTGTGCTTCCGGAGCTGGAATATTCCAGGGAGGAACAGAAAAAGGCAGATAAAAAGGCGGCAATTTTGGAATTGAACAAGCTTGCGGCAAATTATTTTTACAGTCAGCTTCAGACAAAAAACGGGGCAAGGGCAAGACAATATTTTCTTGACCGTCAGCTCACCGAAAAAACCATGAAGCATTTTGGACTCGGATATGCCAATATTTATCAGGATGATTTGTATCAGTATCTGAAAAAGAAAGGGTACAAAGACGAGCTTTTGCATGAATCGGGCCTTGTAGGATATCATGAAAAGCATGGTATGCAGGATAAATTCTGGAACCGCGTCATGTTTCCGATTATGGATGTGAATAACCACGTCATAGGATTTGGCGGCAGGGTCATGGGGGATGGGGAACCAAAGTATTTAAATTCCAGGGAAACGCCTGTGTTTGATAAAAGCAGGAATTTATACGGACTGAATTTCGCAAGGACGGCAAGGGAATCCTGTTTGTTAATCTGCGAGGGCTATATGGATGTCATCGCCATGCACCAGGCAGGTTTTACCAATGCGGTTGCGTCTCTTGGAACCGCTTTTACACAGGGACATGCCCAGCTTATAAAACGTTATGCAAAAGAAGTGATTTTAGTATACGACAGCGATGCTGCAGGAACAAAGGCAATTCTCCGTGCCCTGCCGATACTCAGGGAGGCGGGAATTACCGCCAGAGTGCTCCGGATGGGGCCGCATAAGGATCCGGACGAATTTATAAAAAACGAGGGGGCAGAGGCGTTTCAGAAGAGAATTGACGAGGCAGAAAACAGCTTCCTTTTTGAAATTCAGGTTTTGGAGCAGGAGTACCAGATGAACGATCCGGAAAGCAGGAGTCGGTTTTATAAAGAGGTTGCGGCAAAATTATTGAGATTCAGGGAAGAATTGGAACGTGAGACTTATCTGGAGACTGTCGCAAAAAGGTACCGTATAGAACCGAAGCAGTTGCGCTCTCTTGTGACCTCGGTCAGTCTGTCGCTGTCGGGCGAAACGCAGAAGATTCAGCCGAAATCGGGTGTCCGGAAAAAGGAAAAGCCGCCGAACGGTGCACTGCACCCACAGAAGCTGCTTTTAACATGGCTGGTGGAAGAAACACAGCTGTTTGAAAAAATAAAGCCTTATATTCGTCTGGAAGATTTTACGGAGCCGTTTTATCATACGGTTGCCGAAATGCTGTATGAGCAATGGGAGCAGAAGGAGCTGAATCCGGCCAGAATCATCAGCCGGTTTCAGGATGAGGAACAGCAAAGGCAGGCGGCCTCGCTTTTCAATACCTCGATACGGGAGGTAACGACAAAGGAAGAAAAGGAGAAGGCAATTTCAGAAACGGTATATAAAGTCAAAGAAAATAGTATAAAAAACAGGTCAGCCAGACTGGAACCAACGGATTTGACCGGTATGCAGAAAGTGCTGGAGGATAAGAAGGAACTGCAAAAACTGCGGAATTTGCATATTTTTCTGGATTAAGGACATAATGAGCGTTATAGCATGGAAGGATGAAATGAAAAATGGATGAAATGAAAATCGATGAAATGAAGATGGATGAAATGAAAATCGATGAAATGAAAACAGAAGAAATGAAAGCGGATGAGGTTACGCTGCGGTTTGAAGAACGGCTGAAAGAGCTGATTGCCATTGCCAAAAAAAAGAAAAATGTTCTGGAAACCAATGAGGTGATGGAGCATTTAGGCGAGTTTGAGCTGGACGCGGAACAGCTGGACCGTGTATGGGAAGTTCTGGAGAGCAACAACATTGACATTTTAAAAATGTCGGATGATGATGACGATGACGACCCCGACATTCTTTTGGATAACGAAGACGAGGTAGATGTAGAAAACATCGACCTGTCGGTGCCGGACGGAATCAGCATTGAAGACCCGGTCCGCATGTATTTAAAAGAAATCGGAAAGGTTCCTCTTTTGAGTGCGGAGGAAGAAATTGAACTGGCGAAGCGCATGGCGCTGGGCAATGAGGAGGCAAGGAAGAGACTTGCGGAGGCGAATCTGCGTCTTGTTGTCAGCATTGCAAAACGGTATGTAGGGCGCGGTATGCTCTTTTTGGATTTGATCCAGGAGGGCAATCTCGGCCTTATTAAAGCGGTAGAAAAATTTGATTATAAAAAGGGATACAAGTTCAGTACGTATGCGACCTGGTGGATTCGCCAGGCAATTACAAGGGCGATTGCAGACCAGGCAAGAACCATTCGGATTCCGGTTCACATGGTTGAGACAATCAATAAGCTGATACGTGTTTCGAGACAGCTGCTGCAGGAGCTGGGCAGGGAGCCTACGCCGGAGGAAATTGCGGAGGAACTGAATATGCCGGTGGACCGTGTCAGGGATATTCTGAAAATTTCGCAGGAGCCGGTTTCTCTGGAGACGCCGATCGGGGAAGAGGAAGACAGCCATCTCGGTGATTTCATCCAGGATGATAATGTTCCGGTGCCGGCAGAGGCTGCCGCATTTACCCTGTTAAAGGAACAACTGGGCGAGGTGCTCGATACGCTGACTGACAGAGAACAGAAAGTGCTGAAGCTGCGTTTTGGGCTGGATGACGGGCGGACCAGAACGTTAGAAGAGGTAGGCAGGGAATTTAATGTGACGCGTGAGAGGATTCGCCAGATTGAGGCAAAGGCACTTCGCAAAATGCGTCATCCAAGCAGAAGCCGGAAGCTGAAAGATTATCTGGATTAAGGAGTATGTATGCGGTTATCAAAACGTCTGGAGCATGTTGCAGGGCTGGTGGACGGGGGAAGCAGACTGGCGGATGTGGGAACCGACCATGGATACGTGCCGATTTATCTTGTAAGCCGGGGAGTATGTCCTTCAGCGATAGCAATGGATGTCAGGGAAGGTCCGCTAAAGCGCGCCAGGGCCAATATTGCGCGGGCCGGCCTGGAGGAGAAAATACAGGTTCGTCTGTCAGACGGTCTTTGCAGGCTTGCGCCCGGAGAGGCAGACTGCATGGTTGCGGCCGGAATGGGAGGCGCGTTAACGATACATATATTAGAACAGAGCCAGGATATTGTTTGTAAGCTTCATGCCTGTATTTTGCAGCCGCAAAGCGAGATTTCCAGAGTCAGAAAGTATTTATGGGAACATCAGTTCTATATAGAAAAGGAAGACATGGTATGCGAGGACGGAAAGTTTTATCCGATGCTGCGTGTGCTGCCTGGCCGTTCACAGGGGATAAAAGAAGAAATAAGCGGGCAGGGCGGGCGATGCTTTCCGGACGAAAGAGCGGGAAAGCAGAGGCTGAGTGAACAGGAATTGTATGAATTGTATGTACAATTCGGAAAATATTTATTGGAAAATAAGCATCCTGTTCTTGCCCGGTTTCTGGAAAAGGAACAGCAGCTGAATCAGAAATTACTGGACAAACTGGAGCCGGAGCTTACGGGTACGGCAGTGCGCGTGAAGGAATTGCACAAACGCTCCCGTGTGCTGCAGCAGGCAATGGAATTTGTAAGGGAGGCATAGATGCTATGAAATGCCAGCAGATAATAGAATTAATCGAGGAGCTTTCACCGGTGAAATATGCGCAGGACTGGGATAATGTCGGCTTGCTGGCCGGACGGAGGGACAAGGAAGTATCCCGGATTATGGTTGCCCTGGATGCGACGGACCGGGTGGTGGAACAGGCGGTTTTTCAGAAGGCAGACTTGCTGCTGACGCATCATCCGCTGATTTTTTCACCGAGAAGGTCGGTCACGACAGATGATATCATTGGAAGACGGCTTGTCAGGCTGCTGCAGAGTGATATTGCCTGTTACGCCATGCATACGAACTTTGATGTGATGGGAATGGCAGAGCTGTCTGCAGAAAAATTGCAGCTATCCGAAGTTTCGGTATTGGAACAGACTGCGCAGACTGCGGAGGGAAAACCGGAAGGTATCGGAAGGTGCGGGAAGCTGCCGCACCGGATGACCTTGAAGGAGCTGGCGGAATTTGTAAAAGAATGCTATGAATTAGAGTATGTGCGGATTTGCGGGGAAGAAACCTGTCTGATAGAAAGGGCGGCGGTTTCAACCGGTTCGGGCGGTTCCATGATTGGGACGGCAATCGCCGAAAAGGCGCAGGTACTAATCAGTGGTGACATTGATTATCATGAAGCTCTGGATGCCGTAGCAGAAGGACTGTGTATCATCGATGCCGGGCATTTCGGTACGGAAAAAATGTTTGTACCCTATATGAGCCGGCACATAAGAAAATGTTGTCCCGCCGTACAGATTTTAGAGGCGGAGGAAAAAGATATTTTTTCGGTCATGTAAGGCATAAAGTTCGTATTATGGAGAAAAAGTCAGGAGGAATGAGGATGAGCGGAATTTTGAAGGTAACGGTAGATGGAATGGAGAGGCAGTATGAAGAAGGAACTACATATCAGGATCTTGCGGCTGAGTTCCAGGAAAAATATGAGGACTTGATTGTTCTGGCAAAAAACAGACATTCCTTACAGGAATTGATTTCCCGGGTAAGGGATGGCAGCGAGGTCTCGTTTGTGACACTGAAGGAGGCTGCCGGACAGCTTGTATACAAAAGAAGCGTGACCCTTCTGCTTTTAAAGGCGATTTATGACTTGTACGGGAAAGAAGTCATGAACGGGGTAAAGGTGCTGTATTCCATCAGCAAGGGATATTATTGCACCGTGGACAATAAGACGGTGGATGCGGACTTTCTCGCCGAAGTAACCCGGAAAATGCAGGAACTGGTAAAAAGAGAGCTTCCAATTATGAAGCGTACCTTAAAGACAAGAGATGCCATTGAAGTTTTCCGGGAAGCAGGCATGAGGAACAAGGCGGGGTTATTCCGTTACCGCAGAAGCTCAACGGTCAGTCTGTACGGCATTGAGGGATTCGAGAATTATTTTTACGGGTATATGCTGCCGAATACAAAATATCTGACATTATTTGAATTGGAAAAATATGAAGATGGATTCGTGATTCTGATTCCGTCCACAAACGATACAAAAACAATACCGGAATTTAAGCCGCAGCCAAAGCTGTTCCAGGTGCAGAAAATTTCTACGGACTGGAGCAATATGCTGGAAACGGACACGGTGGGGGCGTTGAATACACAGATTGCGGCCGGAAATATCCAGGAGCTGATTCTGGTGCAGGAGGCGCTGCAGGAAAAGAAAATTGCAGAAATTGCACAGATGATTGCCGACCAGCCGGAAAAAAAGCTTGTGATGATTGCAGGACCGTCCTCCTCGGGAAAAACGACATTTTCCCACAGGCTTTCCGTACAGCTGCGCGCCCACGGGCTGAAGCCGCATCCGATTCCGGTGGATGATTATTTTGTCAACCGGGAGGATACGCCTTTAGATGAGTATGGCATGAAGGATTATGAATGTCTGGAAGCGATAGACGTCAAACAGTTTAATGAGGATATGACCCGGCTTTTAAAGGGAGAGCGGGTAGAGCTTCCGACGTATAATTTCCTGACCGGAAACCGCGAATATGGAAAAGGAAAACACAAACAGTTAGAGGACGGGGACATTCTTGTAATCGAGGGAATTCACTGTTTAAATGACAAATTGTCCTATTCTCTTCCGAAGGACAGCAAGTTTAAGATTTATATCAGCGCCCTGACGCAGTTAAATGTGGATGAGCATAACCGGATTCCGACAACGGACGGGCGGCTGATCCGCAGGATTGTCCGGGATGCCAGAATAAGGGGAACATCTGCGCAGTCAACAATTGAGCGTTGGTATTCTGTCCGGAGAGGGGAGGAAAGAAATATTTTTCCATATCAGGAAGAGGCGGATGTCATGTTTAACTCTGCACTAATCTATGAACTGGCAGTGCTAAAATTGTATGCGGAACCGGTTTTGTTCGGTATTCCTGAGGATTCGAAGGAGTTTCAGGAGGCAAAGAGGCTGTTGAAATTTCTGGAGTATTTTGTTCCGGTCGGCAGTGAAAATATTCCAATTAATTCGATTTTACGGGAGTTTGTCGGAGGAGGCTGTTTTAAAGTGTAAAAATGCAGGAAAGGTACAGAACCATGTGGAAAAAATTGTCTGAGTTGTATGTACATTTGAAACAATTCATGCGTTTTGTAAATGCATAGATGGAAAAAGTGGATGAAAGGAAAGAGAGAGATGTATTGTATAAAATGCGGAAAGCGTACCCAGTCAGAAACGATACTGTGTGACGTCTGTCAGAAGCGAAGCGGATTTCGGGTGAAAACCAAAGAGGATGTTGAAAAAAACAGGAGATATGGGAGATATCTGGTTTTAATCGGACATATTTTCGTCCTGATTGGATTGTTGTCATCCTTTATTTTGATTAAGAACGATGCCCCGAAGGATTACGTGGCGGAAATATTTGAGGAAAAAACAATGGCGGTTGTGGAACCGGAGGAGGAGACAGAAGATACGGACAGCGAAGAAGAGAAGGAGGAAGAGGAGGTACTGGAGGAGATAGGGTATTCCTACAGTATTTTGTCCTATCTTACAAGGAGGAACGTGACAGAGGAAAAAGACAAAAGTGTGTTAAAAAGTGTCGCCGGTTATGTAAAATCAAATGATATGGCGCCGATTGATTTGTCGGATGAGGATACGAGAAAAAATCTGGAAAATTATGCTGGTATGGGTGGCAGCGGGGTCATAGAGACGCTGGAGTATTATGACGGGGTCAATGTGCAGGGAGCATTTATCGTTATCATTGCGATTGTCTCCATACTGGTTGCAGTGTGGCTTGCAATTAAAAATGATTTTGGCTGGAGCATGCTGTTTTCGCTGATTGCAACTTGTCCGGTCTGGGTGCTGATTGTGAGATTAGACGGCATTAATGCCTGGGAATATCAGTCCGGACTGTACTTTTTAATCGGAGGTATTTTTGCGGCATTGATTGGCGGCATGATAGGAGGAAATGTAGATGTCTGTGCCGACTGCGGTACTGTGCTGCCGGGAGGCGCAGGTTACTGTTTCCAGTGTGCAAAAAAGCTGGAGGACAAGAATGCAAAGCCGGGTGGGGAAAACAAGTCCGGGTCAGATGATGGTAAAAAGCCGGAACATGATGAGGAAAAACAGGAAGAACTGCCGGATGAAAACATGGAAACATAACAAGAAGAAAAAAAGAAAATAAAAGTAAATAATAGAAAAAGGGCTGCTGGCAGCCCTTTTGTAATCCAAAGCAGAAACGAAAAACGGGTTTTTCTGGATAAAACCGGATAACAAGGGGATTAGTAAGGCTTCATATCTGAAGTAATCTCGTCTTCCAGGAAATCCTTCTGCTGTTCCGTAATTTTTTGTGCTTCATATAAACCACGGAGTTTATTTGTTAAGACATATTCATAATCTCTTTCTAACTGGTTTAGGGTTTCTTGTTCTTTCATTTTTATTAGGAAAATATAATACGCTTTTGCCTCAGCAAAATAATCTGCTTTTTCCGCATAGGCCTTGCCGAGATTGTAATAAGCATAGATGCTTTCCGCACCTGTATCCATATATTCTGTTATATTCTTAATCGCAGTGTCAATTTTATTATTTTCGAGCAGCTCCTGTACTTCTTTCCAGCGCGCAGCAGAGGCTGCCATTTTATCAATGCGGTCATCTGTGACAGAAGCATATGGAAGCGTCTGCAAAAGATGCTGGTAACGCGGGTTTGTTTCGATGATGTTTTCCAGTCCCATATTGCTTTCCAGAAAATCTAACTGATAGAGAGCGGATTCCTTATACTGGTTCTGGATTTCATAATAGTAAGTAAAGTTTTCGAACGTGTTGTCACTTTCTATTGAATATGCAGTCGTGGCAAAATAAGAGTCCAGCAGATTTTTGGCATTTGCATAGTCGCCTGCATTCATATACTCAATAAACTGCTGCTGGTTTTGCTTCAGTGTGACTTCCGGTTCCGGGTCGCTGGCAAGAATGGTGGTATCGGTTACCTTTGCGCTTAATGCCGGTGCCGGCGGTTTATCTGAATCGTCCGGTTTTGCAGAGGCGGCTTCCCCGGAGGAAGCGTTTGCGTTATTTGTTTCGTTTACAGGTTTTTTGCCGGCATCCTTGTCTGTTTCCCTGTTGGTTTCTGTTTTTATTGTATTGTTGGAGGGCTTCAGTATAAACCAGTAAACAAGTCCGCCTGCAATAAGAATGAGAATCACAGCGGCTGTGATAATCAGTCCGGTTTTAGAAGATGAGTTCGTTGTCTCTTTGTTTTCCATATGATAGCTCCTTTGCATGTTTGTTCAAATAGATTTCAATTTTATCCTAGCATAAATATCCCGGACTTTCAATAGGTCTTTTTGTGAAAAAATAAACACAGAAAGTATCAAAAGTAAAAAATAAATCTGCAAGTTTTCAGGCGGATATTGCAATTGCTGTTTTTTCGTGCTATAATTTAATTCGTATGTAAATAAATAGTAAAATGAATACAAAATAGAAGAGAAGAAGGGTTAACGATGAATCTGTTATGCAGAATACAATGTGGAAGGAAAGAAAAAAGAATGAGAAAAAAGTCAGGCGGGAGAATATTCCGCATTCTTTCGTTTGTTTTGATATTTGTCCTGATGGCAGGAGTCTGTGCGGGATGCGGAACAGAGAAGGGCAAGGGCTCCCAGACGACAGGCAGCTCTGAAAAGAACAAGAATGACAGCGGAAAAAGGGGAAAAGTAACAAAAGCGGTTTCCAATGAGGCAGCGGAAGCATCAGCTCCGGCACAGGAGACGGAGGACACAGCACAGAATCCTACGCCGGAACCAACGCCGACACCGGAACCAACGCCGGCTCCGCCGCAGCCGCAGCCGGAAGGACAATATGTGGCATATCTTACGTTTGATGACGGAACAAGCGAACAGACAGACCATGTGCTGGACATTCTTGCCCAGTATGGGATAAAAGCAACATTTTTTGTGACGCAGCAGCAGGGCGAGGAAAATGCGGCGAGATACCGCCGGATTGTAGCGGAAGGACATTCCATCGGACTTCACAGCGTAACCCACAGCTATAAGCAGGTATATGCCAGCCTGGATACATTTATTGCAGATGTGGAGGGAATCCGTCAGTTTGTTTTAAACACGACGGGCGTGGACACACACTTATACCGGTTTCCGGGCGGAAGCAGCAATACGGTATCCAATGTTCCGATTACCGATTGCATCCGTTATTTGAATCAGAATGGATACCGGTATTTTGACTGGAATGTAGACACTTCCGACGCTGTCAATCATAATTCGCAGACGGTGGACCAGCTTTTGAACAATGTGTTTAACGGAGGAGCAGGAAAGTATCACAGCTTAGTGGTGCTGATGCATGATTCAAAGTACCAGACAACAACGGTTGCAGCGCTGCCGCAGCTGATTGAGGGATTAATGGCAAGAGGATACCAGATTTTGCCGATTACAGAATACACACCAACTGTACAGCACAAGAAGGCAGAGACAGTTCAGTAACTTGCACAAGAGAAAGATGCAGAAGGGAAGAAAAGGATGAAAAGAGTATTATTGAAGTTGAGCGGGGAGGCACTGGCCGGTGAGAAAAAAACTGGATTTGACGAAGCCATAGTTATGGAAGTCGCAGAGCAGGTAAAGGAGCTTGCTGACCGGCAGATTCAGATTGCGGTGGTTATCGGCGGAGGGAATTTCTGGCGCGGCAGGAGCAGTGAGCGGATTGACCGCACGAAGGCCGATCAGATTGGAATGCTGGCAACAGTAATGAATTGTATTTATGTATCCGAAATTTTTAAATCAGCCGGCATCAAATCAGAGGTGTTTACGCCGTTTGTCTGCGGCAGCTTTGCATCGCTGTTTTCAAAGGATAAGGTGACGGAGGCGTTGCAGCGGGGGACGGTCACTTTTTTTGCGGGGGGAACCGGACATCCTTATTTTTCCACAGATACGGCGACGGTGCTGCGCGCAGTGGAAATTGAGGCAGACGGCATTTTGCTTGCCAAGGCCGTGGACGGTATCTATGACAGCGACCCGAAAACAAATCCGGATGCGGTAAAATATGATGAAATATCCATCGGGGAAGTTGTGAATAAAAAACTTGCGGTAGTCGATATGACGGCCTCTGTTTTATGCATGGAAAATAAAATGCCGATGTTCGTTTTCGGACTGAATGAAAAAAACAGCATTATAAATACGGTATCCGGCGCGTTTACCGGAACGAAGGTGACAGTGTAGATAGGGCACGAGGGAATACATACGTTTCACGCGAATAAGAAAGGAATAGGAGGAAGAAAATATGGATGAAAGATTAAAACAGTATGAGGAGAAAATGCAGAAAAGCTACAACACCCTGTCAGAGGAATTTGCTTCAATTCGGGCCGGACGTGCCAATCCGCATTTGCTGGATAAAATTATGGTGGATTATTATGGGACAATGTCTACCCTGCAGCAGGTGGCGAATGTAACGGTGCCGGAGGCAAGAATGATTCAGATTCAGCCGTGGGAGGCCTCTCTGATAAAACAGATTGAGAAGGCAATTATGGCTTCCGACCTTGGAATTACACCCTCTAATGACGGAAAAGTCATTCGTCTTGTATTTCCGGAGCTCACGGAGGAACGCAGGAAGGAGCTTGTGAAGGACGTAAAGAAGCGCGGTGAGAACACGAAAGTTGCAATCCGCAATATTCGCCGGGACGCCAACGATTCCTTAAAGAAAGCAGGAAAATCCAGTGAGATATCAGAGGATGAGTTAAAGCAGTTAGAGGATAAAGTGCAGAAGCTGACGGACCAGTATGTGAAGGAAATTGACCAGTCGGTAGAGGCAAAATCAAAAGAAATTCTTACAGTATAAAAAGAAAAGCAGAAAAGCATCACGCCGTCTGGCAAATAAACTGTCGCAAAAGCGATTTCAAAAACAATATATTGTATATAGTGCGAGATGTTGCATACGATATACTATATATTGTGTTTGTAAGTCGTTTTGCGGCAATCCTCTTTTATAGGGTTTGCGTGTCGGAATGTTGGAAATGTTTGATGGAAAGATAGGAGCAGGCGATGGGAGTACCAAATCATGTGGCAATTATATTGGACGGAAACGGCAGATGGGCAAAGAAAAAAGGAATGCCCAGGAATTATGGACATGTGCAGGGAGCGAAAAATGTGGAGCGTATCTGTAAGGCGGCATATGACATGGGAATTAAATATTTGACATTTTATGCATTTTCTACGGAAAACTGGGCAAGGCCCAAAGAAGAGGTAGATGCTCTGATGAAGCTTTTGCATAATTATATGAAGACCTGCCTGAAAACAGCAGACAAAAATAATATGCGGGTGCGGGTAATTGGAGATATCAGCCGGCTGGATGAGGCAACGCAGAATAGAATTCACGAATTAGAAAAAGCCTCACGTGCATATGATGGATTAAATATGACGATTGCCATTAATTATGGGAGCAGGGATGAAATTATCCGCGCAGTAAAAAAAATTGCCGCGGAAGTAAGGGAAGAGGCTCTTTTACCGGACCAGATTACAGAGGAGAGTTTTTCAGGATATCTGGATACAAGGGAACTGCCGGAT
>CANOFI010000006.1 GCA_947565255.1 uncultured Lachnospiraceae bacterium | reverse complement strand
GAGATTCCATTCCGATCACTTCTAAGTAGATTATACACCAGAGCTGCCTGATTTTCAAGTGGCTCTTTTCAGTTGCTAAATATTATTTTTAATACAGCTGCTATTTCCTTCATAAATCTGGCAGCAAAAGTTTTCCTTATGTAAACCAATAAAATTTGTGAAACAAACCAACGCCGCCCTCTACCGGGCGGCGCTGGCTAATATCTTTTCTCTCACAGGCAATATGGCATTTGGCGTGACCGAAAACTCATCCACACCCATTTTTAAAAAGGTTTCCGTCAGACTCAAATCTGCTCCCAATTCCCCGCAGATTCCCGCCCAGATCCCCTCTTTATGCGCACTTTTCACCACCCACTCTACCATGCGCAGCAGTGCGGGATGATGCGTATCATTGATTTTTTCCAAAAGAGGGTTCTGGCGGTCTATCGCCAGCATATACTGGGTCAGGTCATTTGTCCCGATACTGAAAAAATCTACTTCTTTTGCGAGCAGATCACTGATTACCCCCGCTGCCGGCGTCTCAATCATAATTCCCTGCTCTACCGCCTCATACTCAATACCGGAGGCATCCAGCTCAGATTTCACTTCCTCCACGACCGCTTTAATCTGCAGCACCTCATCCACCGAAATAATCATCGGATACATAATTGCAACCTTGCCGAACGCGCTGGCACGGAAAATGGCTTTTAACTGATCTTTAAACATTTCCTTCCGGTCCAGGCAGATTCGGATTGCACGATAGCCGAGCGCCGGATTTTCCTCCTTTGGCACCTGAAAATAGTCCGCCTGCTTATCCGCACCGACATCACAGGTACGGATAATTACACGGCGGCCCGCCATGTTTTCCACCACGCTTTTATAGACCTGAAACTGTTCCTCCTGTGTCGGATACCGATCTTTTTCCAGATACAGAAATTCACTCCGGAACAAACCGATTCCCGCCGCATCGTTTTGCAGGGCAGACATGACGTCCGCAACGCTTCCGACATTTGCATACAGCTTAATTTTTTTTCCGTCAGAGGTCACGGTTTCCTTGCCCTTTAGTTTCTGCAAAAGCTGCTTTTTACGCTCTAACTGGCTCACCTTATCCCGGTATTTCTGCAGCACATCCTCCGTAGGCTCTACCACCAGCTTTCCCTCAAATCCGTCAGAAACCGCAATTTTTCCGTCCAGCGTATCATCCAGAGGCACTTTTACTCCGATTAATGCAGGGATTCCCATTGTACGCGCTAAAATTGCAGTATGGGAATTGGAAACGCCCTGTACGGTCACAAAGGATAACACCTTTGATTTATCCAGCTGCACGGTTTCGGACGGAGTCAAATCCTCTGCGATGAGAATCACCGGCCGTCCATACTCCTCCTTTTCTTTCTCCTCGCCCCGCAAAATAGCAATCAGCCGTTCGGAAATATCTTTGACATCAGCGGCCCGCTCTCGCATATAAGTGTCTTCCATCTGTGAAAACATTTGTGCAAAATTATCTCCCGTGGAAGCGACTGCATATTCTGCATTGACCTCCTGCAGCTCAATCATATTTTCTACGGACTCCATGTAATCAGGATCCTCTAACATCATGCGGTGTACTTCAAAAATCGCGGCATTTGCTTCACCCACTTCTAAAAGTGCTTTTTCATACAGCGCTTCCAGCTGCTTCTGCGCCTCTTCCCTTCCTTTATGAAAGCGGGCGGTCTCCGCCTTAATATCGTCTATATGAAGCCTTGCCACCGTCTGTTCCTGTTTCTGATAAATTTTAATCGTTCCAATTGCAATCCCGCTGCTGGCGCCCTTTCCATCATAAACTACCATGTGCCGCCTCCTTTCACCCTGCACCTGCTTTACAGATTTGCCTTAAAAAATTTCTCCAGCGCGCTCTTTGCAGTTATTTCATCCTCCCCTTCCACCGTAACCCGAACCGTATCATTTTGTTTAATTCCAAGCCCCATCACACTTAAAAGTCTTGCTGCATCCGCTGATTTCTCGTCCTTCTGAATCGTGACTCTGCTTTGAAATTTACCCACTTCCTTTACAAACAGTCCCGCCGGACGCGCATGCATACCAATTTCATCGGTAATTTTATATTCGAATTCCTGCATTTTTCTGACCTCCATATACTTATAATTAATACAACACAGACCATTTATTCCGCATTAGCATTTCCACAAAGCAGCGAAACTATGCATCTTAAAATAAAACATAAAATCCTTTCAAAAATCCTGCCTGTAGAAACAGACGCTTTTTATGATTTCGACAATCACAAAATTTTTCTTATGCTTATCAGCATTTTGTTATTGACTTTTTTGATATTTACCCATAAACTAGAATGTGGTGACCACCTGACAAACAAGCAGGGATTCGCCCGGTTGCCAAGCGGCCCGCACATGCATACAGCATCTGGCTGATATTTCAAAAATTGCTTATTTAAGCTCTGGTCCGGCACTGCCCGGCACAGTATAAAGGAGACAGCTTATGAACTATAAAGAAGCATACAAAAAATTAGAAACCTGCAATCAGCTACATATTTTAAACCATTACGAAACTTTAGATAAAACCCAGCAGCAAACGCTTTTGGACGAAATTGCACTGACCGATTTTTCCGTTCTTGCAATCAGCAAAAAAAAAGAGCCGGCGGCACGCGGTTTCATCACGCCCATTGAGGCCATGGAACTGGCAGAAATTGAAGAAAAAAAGGAAACGTATCAGGCGCTGGGCATGCAGGCAATCAAAGATGGCAAGGTGGGCGCTGTTCTTTTAGCCGGCGGCATGGGCACAAGGCTTGGCTCTGACCAGCCAAAAGGCATGTACAACATCGGTCTTACGAAAAATTTGTATATTTTTGAAAGACTCATACACAATTTAATGGATATCACAAAAGAAAGCGGGACAAACATCCATCTGTTTGTCATGACCAGCGACAAAAACCACGTTGCAACAACGGCCTTTTTTGAAGAGCAGAATTATTTCGGATATGACAAAAATTATATTCATTTCTTTCAGCAGGAAATGGCTCCGGCATCGGATTACAATGGAAAAGCCTATATGGAAAAGCCATGGAAAATTGCTACCTCCCCAAATGGTAACGGCGGCTGGTTTTCCTCAATGATAAAAAGCGGTATGACCAATATTATGAAGCAGGCCGGCATTGAATGGCTCAATGTCTTTGCGGTGGACAATGTTCTACAGCGCATTGCCGACCCGGTATTTCTGGGTGCCATTCTGGATAAAAACTATCTAAGCGGCTCCAAAGTCATAAAAAAAGCAGCACCGGATGAAAAAGTGGGGGTTATGTGCCTCGAAAACGGCCATCCTTCCATCGTTGAATACTACGAGCTCACAGAAGAGATGAAAAAAAAGACAAATGAAAAAGGGGAACCGGCTTATAATTTCGGCGTGATTCTGAATTATTTTTTTCACGCGCCAACACTGGAAACCCTCGCAAAAAAAGAGCTGCCGCTTCACATTGTGGAAAAGAAAATTCCACATATCGATGAGTCCGGCAATTATGTAAACCCACAAACTCCAAATGGTTATAAATATGAATCCCTGATTCTCGACATGATTTATATGATGGACACCTGCCTTCCATTTGAGGTTATCCGTGAAAAAGAATTTGCCCCTATCAAAAATAAAACCGGCGTGGATTCGGTGGAAAGCGCACGCATGTTATTGCAGAAAAACGGAGTGGAGCTATAATAAAATATTATCTGATGGGAAAAACAAGCGAAAAGAAAGCCTACCTTGTCACTTGCCGATGAAGGTAGGCTTTTAAATTACCGGAGGTCAGCCACTTTTGGACGGCTGCTCCTGTTTTATTCTTCTTTTTGTGCCGCTCTGGCCTCTACTTCCTTCGCCTGTACATCGGAAGGTGCCTGCTCATAGCACTTAAACTCATAGGAATAGGTACCTCTTGCACCGGTCATGGAGCGCAGCACTGTGCCATATCCGTATAACTCCATCATCGGAATATCCGCTTCAATGCACTGCTTGCCCTTTCCGTCCGGATTCATGCCAAGCACGCGTCCCCGGCGCTTATTCAGGTCTCCCATAACATCTCCGGTGTATGCATCCGGCACCAGAACCTTTAACTGCGCAATCGGCTCTAACAGCACAGGACCTGCCTCCATAATTCCCTTCTTAAATGCAAGAATCGTTGCGGTCTTAAATGCCATTTCCGAAGAATCCACCGCATGATAGGAACCGTCAATCAAAGTCGCCTTGATTCCAACCACCGGATATCCTGCAAGCGGTCCTTTCAAAACCCCTTCCTGGAGTCCCTTTTCCACAGCCGGGAAATAATTTTTGGGCACTGCCCCGCCGACCACCTTTTCTTCAAACACATATGCCTTTTCCATGTCGCCTGACGGCTCAAATACCATCTGCACATCCCCGTACTGTCCATGTCCTCCGGACTGTTTTTTATGCTTGCCCTGTACCTGGGCACGTTTCTTTATTGTCTCGCGGAAGGCAACCTTCGGCCTGCTCAGTTCCACTGCAACCTTATATTTTTCTGTCAGCTTGCTCGTAATCACTTCCAGATGCATATCTCCCATACCAAACAGTAACAGCTGACGGTTTTCCTTATCATTTTCAATACGCATTGTCAAATCTTCATGCATCATCTTAGAGAACGCCTGGGAAATCTTGTCCTCATCTCCCTTGTTCTTCGCTTTATAACGCATATACGTATACGGCTTTGAAATCTCTGCTTTTTCATATTCCACCGGACATTCTTTTGTAGAAATGGTATCGCCGGTTCTTGCCTTTCCAAGCTTTCCGATTGCACATATATCTCCCGGATATGCCTCAGAAACTTCAAGCGGTTTATTTCCCCTGAGCACATACAGTTTGCTGATTTTTTCATTCGTCTGCTTGTCATAATTATAAATCGATGCGTCATTCTTTAACACGCCGGTGCATACTTTCACAAGAGAATATTTTCCAATAAACGGGTCCACAATGGTCTTAAATATGTATCCGCTCAGAGGAGCCTTTTCGTCATAATTGCCCTCAAATTCCGCGCCGGTTGCCGGATTCTTTCCAATCATCTGACGGCTTTGCGGCGCCGGAAGATACTTGATGATATCATTCAGCAGATTAAAAACGCCTCTTACTTCCACGGCAGAACCCATCGTAACCGGAATCATCGTGCCCTCGCACACGTTTTCGCGCAGGGCGGTCTTAATCTCATCCTCCGTAAATTCTTCTCCCGCAAAATAACGGTCCATATATTCTTCGCTTGTCTCTGCAACTGCATCCATCAATGCCTCGCGGCAGATTTTCAGATTCGCCATGGAATATTCCGGAATTTCACAATCCTCTGCATCTGCCGTATTCCCAATCCAGCGGCGTCCGGCCATTTTCACAACATTTACGTACCCGACTAATTTTTCGTTTTCCCTGATTGGCTGATGAAATGGGGCAATGCGCTTGCCATACATCCCGGTCAGGTCTTCTACCACCTGTCGGAAACTTGCATTATCCACATCCATCTCTGTCACAAATACCATACGCGGCAGATTGTATTTTTCGCATAATTCCCATGCCTTTTCCGTTCCGACTTCCACCCCTGCTTTTCCTGATATCACAATGACTGCGGCGTCCGCCACGCTGACTGCCTCTTCCACCTCTCCGGTGAAATCGAAAAATCCCGGTGTGTCCAAAAGATTAATTTTACACCCCTCCCATTCAATCGGGAGCATGGACATGCCAATCGAAAAGCCTCTTTTTATTTCTTCTTTATCGTAATCACTGATTGTATTTCCATCGGTCACTTTGCCGGCCCTGCTGATAATTCCCGCCTGAAATGCCATGGCCTCGGCAAGACTCGTCTTTCCGCACCCCCCATGTCCAAGCAGTACCACATTTCTGATATCTGTTGTTTTGTAGCTTTTCATAATTTAGATTTCCTCCTTTTAAGCCATTTTATTTTTTTTATTTTATTCAAAATCTTTAATCAAATTCAGCGCTTTTTTCAAAATCAGCTGCGCATCGTGCAGACTTACCCCTGCCTTACCGTCTACATCGGCCGCTTTTATCTGCGTTTCACTGAGTTCTATCAGATTCAGAGCCTTTTTCAAAGCAAGCTGTGCATCCTTCAATTCTATCTTCTTATTGCCGTCCACATCTCCCAATATAAAGTCCGGTGCGGCTGAACCAATTGGTTTGTCTGAAGACACTGCTCCGGAAGGAAACGGCAAAATGGATTGCTCCGGTGCCTGTGAACCGTCTGGTAATTCTGAACTATCCGGTGTTTTTGAAGGCTTTGGTGATGCACTTGTTATAGGTTCTGCAGATTGTTTCGGGTCCGCACTTGGAAGCGGCTTCGGTTTTGGAACATCCTCCGGCACATAACCGTCTGCCGTAAATGTATATGTCTTTCCTGCTTCCGTGTCAAGCTCATAATCGCCGTCCGCATTTTTCGACGCTTCTATCGTCTTTCCTTCCGCATCTTTCACCACTGCATTATCTATACCGGATAACACAAGCTTTCCACCTGCATTTGATGTAACGGAAGCATATTTTGCCGTTCCGTCTTTCCACTGCATATCCACTACAAAATTCCCTCTTGCAACAATACCTTCCACATTTCCATCGACCCATGCATCCGGAAGCGCCGGAAGAAGCTCTACCTTACCAGAATGGCTCTGCAGAAGCATCTCAGTCATCCCCGCCGTCGCGCCGAAATTACCGTCAATCTGGAACGGTGCATGCGTGTCAAATAAGTTGTCGTACGTGCTGGTTCCCAGAAGCGAATTGATAATCCTGTAGGAATGATTTCCATCCCCGGTACGCGCCCACAGATTCAGACGGTGGGCAAGACCCCAGCCGGTTGATGTATCTGTCCTCTTTGTGAGCACAAACTGTGAAGCTTTAATCAGTTCTTCCTTATCTTTTGTAATATAATTGCCCGGATACAAAGCCACCAGCTGCGAAATATGCCTGTGGTCATCGGCACCGATTCCACTTCCGCCTGCCGTACGGTTATATTTCTTTTCATGCTGCCATTCCTTAATCTGTCCTTCTTCCCCAATCACTACCGGGTCCAACCTTCCAATCGCATCTTTCAGCCTTGCCAGAAGCTTTCCGTCATCATTGAGAAATGTTTTCTCCCCCTCGTCTTCCATCGTAGTGCTTTCTGCTATTCCTAATTCTTCCATTGCCTCAATTGTATCATGGAACAGCTGCCATACAAGCTGCTGGTCAAAATAGGTTCCAACCGTCCACTGCCCCTGTTCGGAAGAATAGGATGGCACTACATATAACTTTCCGGCATCCGAATCCCCTCTCCCGCTTTTCAGCGTCTGAAGATACGTGATGCATGCCTCTCTCAAATATGGGTAAATGTCACTTTTCAGATAGTCTTTGTCCTGCGTATACGCATAGTAATCATAGAGATTCTGAGAAAGAAATGCTACTGCAGTCGGCGCAAATGCCGCCGTGGAATCAATGTTTCCCGTAAATCCCCTTGCAGTTGTACTGCAGTTAAAGGTAAATCCATCCTCTGTCTCAAGGTCTATTTTGGACTCATCCGCATCATAACCGATCCCATACATTTTAGCCAGAGAAAGTCTTCCCGGTTTCCGTAAGCTGTTCGCATAATCCACGAGCGCTGTCGCTGTCTCCGAAAGGTTAGTCGATTCCGCCAGCCAGTAATTCATCTGCAGGTTAATATTCGTATGCCAGTCGCTGTTCCATGCCGGTCCGTCCGTATCATTCCAGATTCCCTGCAGGTTTGCCGGAAGTGAACCTTCCCTCGAGCTTGCAATCAGCATGTAGCGTCCATACTGGTAATATAATACCTCTAAATATTTGCTGTAATTTTGTGCTGCTCCGTTTTTATTATAATTTGCTTTATAGACATCCAGCAGTTCGTCCGTCGGCACATCTTTTGGAAAATCTTCCCCAAGATCCAGTCTTACGCGGTCGAACAGCTCCCTGTAATCTGCCTCATGGTTGTTCAGAAGTCTTTCATAGCCCTTTTCAGCAGCCCTCTCAACCTTCTGTTCCATCCTGTCAACCAGCTGCTGCACCGTCTCTTTTGTAGAATAACCGCTGTCAAAATCATTGACATAATCGGTGGTAAGAGAAACAACGATGTATGCCTCATCGGCATCCTTTACGGTAATAGAGCCCTGCGTTCCGGAGCCGTCGGCTAAAAGAGCATTCTCTGTCTCATTGTCTGCCGTCATGCTGCCGCCAGAAGGAATGACCTTAAACTGTCCGGCAAATTTCATTCCGTTATGCTTTAACTCTCCCTGCAGGGTAATGGTGTCACCCTCCGCTGTCACGGTTCCTGTCTTTCCGTATTTTTCTTTTCCATAGCCTTCGCTGGTATCCAGATACCTTCCCTCAAAAATTCCCATCTGCGGGATCTCAGGATGCAGTGTAAAATTCACTTTTCCCTTGTCCGAGGCCGTTATTTTGTACACCATCACATCATCCGGATAACTGGCAAACAGCTCGCTGCCATATGTTACACCACCGTATTCATAGGATACGGTAGAAATCGCTTTGTTCAAATCCAGCGCCCTCACATAATTCTGCGCCTTGCCAATATCCTGGTTATAATCGATTTTCATCTCGCAGAAGCTCTGGTAAGCCCCCTCCTGGGCACGGGCATTCGGTGTCAGACCGGTTGCATTGCTGCTCTTATTCTGTGAACTGAACGGAGTTGCTTTTGAATTATCCAGCTCCCCGCCGGATGCCAGTCCTTTATAAAATTCCGCAAATGCATTGTCAACCAGCGCATTCATATTGGCCGCCGGATTGGCTATATTCTTGTTGCCGTAAATATCCCCGTCATTTGACGCAGCCATATTTTTCTCTGAGCCGGGTCCACCCGTCCAGAGCGTCTCCTCATTCATCTGGATAATTTCCGTATCTATGTATCCAAAGGACATCGCACCCATACTGCCGTTTCCGACCGGAAGGGCATGCTTTGCCCATGTTACGCCCTGCCGCGCCGCATCCGTCACATCCCAGCTGCTGCCGCCAAGAGAAATCGGAGGAGTGGACACTTTGGACTTTGTTTTTCCGTCTGTATAATTGTACTTATCGTTTCTTCCGATTTCCAGGTTGTCATCGCCGAGCAGCACTCCGTCGGAACTCCATGCAAAAGACCATTTACGGGAGGCAAAAATCTCATACACATCCGCCTGCGCCGGCTCATCATACCACAGCTTCAGATTGTCACAAACATGCTCCGGCTCCTCCGCCCTTACACTGCCGCCAGAAATCAGACTGCCCTGCAGCATTCCGGCTGCCATGGCAGCAGACAACAAAAAACACCCTGCTCCTTTTAACATCCTTTTTTTCATTTTCTTATCATTCTCCTTGTTTTTTATTCAAACTGCACAAAAATATCTTGTATTTTTACAACACTTTCATAATAATTATACACTAACAGCAAAAATTGTGCAACAATAAAATTGTTTATTTGTTATTTGTTTTTATAATTTTTTGGTATTTTTCTTGCATTTTTCTTCCAGATGCCCTATGATGTACTGGTAAATACAAAGAAACGAGGGAATACTGATGAAACATAAATGGGATTTAAAAAAGGATCTGCTTGCCATTCACAAAAAAAGTTATCCGGCATACAAATCCTTAGCGGGAACTTATGACTTTGACTTTTTTACATTATCCATTGACCATGTACAGGGAGACCCGTTTGCCTCTCCCTCACATCTGACCATCCGGCTTTCCAAGGATACAGCAGCATTTCCGTCGCAATATACCGAGCATGAAGTGGCTGCCACAGCATTAGAGGATTATCTTTTACGGCAATTCGAAAGACAGGCGGCACGTTTTTCCCATAAGGAAAACGGTTCTGGAAAAAGCGGTCTCATCTCCATTACCCGGCCCGGTCAGGAGGTCTTAAAAAGAAGCGCCTGCACCATGGATGAAAAATATATTTATGTGCGCTTCTGCGTAGGGTTCCCGGCGAACGGACGCACCATCAACGCTGTGGCGCTGTCAAAAATTTTATTTGATTTTCTTCCGGTCTGCGTGGAAAAATCGCTGCTGTACCGGTCTCTTCCTGCAAAACAGGTGGAGGCTTCAATTTTTCTTGCAGAGGACCAGAAGGCAGTGCGCGATGCCCTGAAAGAGTCCGGCCTCGTCGCATTTGTAGCCGACGGCTCCATCCTTCCAAGAGAAAGCGGCGTATCCCAGCGTCCCATGAAAGGCGCTGTTCCTTTTTCGTCGCCGGACTCCATGCGCATCACCTTAACGCTTCCCCATAGAAAAGAAGTCTCCGGCATGGGAATCAGACAGGGAATCACCCTGATTGCAGGCGGCGGATACCACGGAAAATCCACACTTTTACAGGCGTTGGAGCGCGGCGTCTACAACCACATCGAAGGAGACGGCCGGGAACTGGTGATTACCGATGAAACGGCGCTGAAGCTGCGTGCGGAGGATGGAAGACGCATTCATGACGTGGATATTTCTCTTTTTATTAATCATCTGCCAAACAAAAAAGACACCACACATTTTTCAACGTTAGATGCCAGCGGCTCCACCTCGCAGGCGGCAAATATTGTGGAAGGGATGGAAGCGGGCTGCAAACTGTTTCTCATTGATGAAGATACTTCCGCAACCAATTTCATGGTGCGGGATGAGCTGATGCAGCGCGTCATCGCGCGTGATAAGGAGCCGATTACTCCATTTTTAGAACGGGCAAAAGATTTGTATGAACAGAACGGTATTTCGACCATTCTGGTCGTCGGAAGCTGCGGGTCTTATTTTTATATTGCAGACGCCATACTGCAGATGGACTGCTATCATCCGGTCGATATTACACAGGAGGTAAAAACGCTGCTTACCGGTACGAAGGCGCCCGCTACCACTGCGCCGGACTTTCATCCCGCACAGGGAAAACGGCTTTTTACATTTGCCTCCGGCACGCGGGAACGGAAAAATTACCGCGGCACCGGTACGGTAACGGAACGCCTGAAAATCAGGCTGTCCGGTACAGACGGCTTTTCCCTTGGAAATGACACGGTGAATCTGCGCTATGTAGAACAGCTTGTCGATGCAGAACAGGCTGCCATGCTGGCACAGCTGACAAAGCTGGCACGGGAACGCTTTGCAAATCAGACGGTTCCGCTTGCCGACATCATCGCTTTCCTCACGAAACAACTGCAAAAAGAAGGATTTGCCTGTGCCAGTCCGGCAGGGTATGTTACCGGACATCTCGCCATGCCGCGGATACAGGAAATCTATGCCTGCCTGAACCGTCTTTAGGCAGGCAGCCTCTTTATTCTGCAGACACCTCGGACGGCATCTCCATCACACATTCCATGCCGTCCACGACTTCCGACACGGACTGTGTATCCTCACCGCCCTCTTCGTCTTCCTCCTCCCACAGCGACTCATATTCTTCGTCATTGTCTTTCACAAGCATCGCCGCACTCTTGGCGGCAAGATACATTTCCATGCTGAATTCCATGAGTTTCTGCTCATCAGAGGCCGGAACCTTGGCACCTTTGGAGATACGCCTTGCTGTCTCCATGCATTTTGCCATATCCATGGCAGCCTCCGTCATCGCTTCATTCTGTCTCCTGCCCGACTCGGCATTTTCCAGATTCATCTGATATTCCATGAATTTTTCCATAAATTTTCTGGCTGCATCATACTTTTTTTCGACATCCGACAATTCTAAAATCACGCCTTCCCTGTCCAGAGACGGATTTTTTCCCTCGTCGATTTCTTTTTTCTGCTTCACCAGCTCTGTTCTCCGGTCCCACAGCTGTCTTACCTGTGCCGAATACAGTTCTTTTGCCTGTCCTATTTTCATAACATCACCCCTTATCGAACATTTGTTCTGTTTTTAGCAGCTTTTTAAATGAGAATGAAATTTTTTATCTTTTTACATTTATCGGAAGAAATGACAGAAATATTTAGACAAATAAAGGAAATCGCTTTTATGAACCGCTCGACTGGTACCTGCGCACACCAAACCGCCACAGACCGTAGCACGGCGCCAGAAAAAGCACCGCCGCCAGCGGCAGAAACATATATACGGCATTTGTGCTGCGTCCTATAATATAAAGAAAAGGGTAATACTGCACCAGTGCATACGGAATCACGAACGTAGTGATCTGCAGCATCCGTTTTCCGTATACCCCCAGCGGGTATTTTCCATATTCCCTCGCGCCGTCCGTAAAGACATTCATAAACTCCAGCCCCTCCAGCGTAAAAAAACACAAGGCCGCATAAATCATAAACATCCCGGTAAACAAAGCACTTCCGCCGATGAGCATAAACAGCACTGTCACAATCTTTGGCAGAGTCCAGTGAACGCCGCTTTCGCTGAGTCCACAGGCAAACATAATGACTGCCTGCACCATGCGCCCGATACGCGTCAGCTCAAACCTGCTTCCAAGTACCTGCAGCACCGGACTGACCGGGCGCACCAGTATCCGGTCAAACGTTCCCTGCCGCACGATACCCGAAAAGCTATCAAAGCCCCTCGCAAACATTTCCGCCAGGGTAAATTCCATCAGAAACAGAGAAAAACACAGCAACACTTCCTGATAAGAAAATCCCCTGACCTTCGAAAATCTCTGAAACATAAAAAATACTCCAAGAAACACATTGAAGGACACCAGAAACTGCCCGATGACAGACAGAAGGAAGGAGGCCTTGTACTGCATGATGCTGCGCACATTCATAGAGATATATGCCCCGTATAACCGTATGGAACGCCGCAGGCTTCTTTTCTGACCATTTTGATTTGCAATCATCTTCTTACCCTCCCTGTACTATAACCTTTTTCATTGCCCGGGCACAGAGCATGCGTCCGACTGCAATCAGCACAACAATCCAGACGATCTGCAGACCAATCGCCCGGACCATTTCCCCGCCGCTCATGCTTCCGCCATAAATGCGAAGCGGCACATTCTGCATACTCGCAAATGGCAGCAGCTCTATCACTCTTTGCAGTCCATCCGGCAGAAAAGGCAGCGGAATAATGGCCCCGCACAAAAAATCCACTGCACAGACATATACCATGCGAAGCCCCACAGGAGAAATGGTATAAAAGGTCAGAACATACACAAGCATCGTGCAGGCAACGACAACGAGCGCGCACAGGAAAATCGTAACAGCAAACAGCAGGCCATGCAGGGCGCTTGCCGGGAGCGACATGCCATACGGCTCCGGCAAAAGTCCCGCAACAAGCAGAATCGGAAGACACCGGAGGCATACCCTCGAAAAACGCATGGCCATACTTCTGGAAAACCACATATTATAGACATTGACCGGTCTGCACATCTCATATGCAAGATTTCCGTCAACAATTGCATCAAAAATTTCATTTTCGAACATCCATGCCCCAAAAAGCGTCAAAAACGCCTGCTGCAGCCAGATATAGCTTGTCAGGGCGCGAAAACTCATCGGAAACGCCGCCGCATCCGCCTTATAAAAAGCATTGTACAGCAGGATTTCCATCATCCCCCAGAAAAACTGGGTGGCCATGCCTGCAATCGCTGCCGTGCGGTACTGCAGACCCATAAAAAAACGCATGCGGAAAAAAGAGAAATATTTCCTCCATCCTCCAGGATTCAAACCGGTGTTCTGCATGTAAGTATGTAACTGCTCCATTCCCGCACCCCCTATATCTTATAATCGCGGTAAAGCTGCGCAATCGTCTCATCCATGTTTTCCCCGCCGCGCCGGATATCCTCCAGAGTGCCGTCCATCAGAATTTTTCCCTTTCCAATCAGGATGATGCGGCTCGCAAGCGCCTCAATGTCCTGCATGTCATGGGTCGTCAGTATGACCGTAGTACCCCGCGTCTCGTTTAACTTATGGATAAACTCCCTGACCGCCAGCTTGGATACCGCGTCAAGCCCAATGGTCGGTTCATCCAGAAACAACAGCTTCGGGCTGTGCAGCAAAGAGGCCGCCAGCTCACAGCGCATGCGCTGGCCAAGCGAAAGCTGCCTTGCAGGGGAGCGCATAAGTTCCCCTAAATCCAGTAAATGGGTTAATTCCTCAAGATTCTCCTGATACAGGGAATCCGGGATAGAATAAATGTCCTTCAGCAGCGCGAAGGAATCTATGACCGGAACATCCCACCACAGCTGGGAGCGCTGCCCGAACACCACCCCGATATGTCTGACATGCTCGATGCGGTTTTTCCATGGCACCCTGCCGTCCACAAGGCATGACCCGCTGTCCGGCGTCAATATTCCGCTTAGAATTTTAATCGTGGAGCTTTTCCCAGCCCCATTCGGCCCGATGTAACCTACCATCTCGCCATCTGCAATGGTAAAGCTCACGTCGTCCAATGCATGAACCTCGTCATATTCCCGGCGAAAAAATGCTTTGCAGGCTTCTTTCAGGCCCGCATTCCTTTTTGCAATCCGGTACGATTTGCATACGTGTTCCATCGTAATCATTTTGCTTCCTCCTGGTAGTTATATTATTGGTTAATATCTTGCCAAGCCGGTCTGGTTCTCCCTGGTTTCCAACCAGAAAATCCCGAAGGTAAAATATATAATTGAAATCCCGTTAATTTACTTTTCCAGCAAATCATAAAACTCTTCCAGCGTCAGATTATTCTGCGTCATAAATACTGCCGCATCCCTGCCGACATACCGGAAATGCCAGGGCTCATAGGCAATATTTGTGATTTCCGCTTTTTCTTTTGGATACCGCAGGACAAACCCATACTCCGCACAATGCTCCCTGAGCCAGATATTTCCGCCGGCTGTCTCCTGCGTCTCATCCATTTTCAGGTTGTCAGAACAAAGGATATCCAGGGCAAGTCCGGTCTCATGCTCGCTGTGTCCGGCGGGCATCACCGTTTCCATCGATTTATTCAGCGCCGCTTCGCTGCTCATTCCTTTTTTTATATTTTTGGTTACTTCCGCCTCTAACAATTTCTGCTGCCGCTTGCTGCTTCTCCATGCACTCGCAATCCAGAACGTATACCCTGCTTTTTTGCCGCCACTGAGCATTTTTGTTAAGTCTTCTTTTAAATCTGCGCTTGCCTGCAGGCGTTTGTTGCATATATAGGACAGATTTGCGTCGTAATCAGAAAAAAGCTCCCTTTCTTTATTCACCAGTACCAAAAGCGCCTGCCCATTCTGATAAATGCCTCTGGCCTCGTCAACCAGCTGGTTCTGCCTGTTCTCCTCCTGAAGCTGCCCCTGTCCGGATGATTCTGTCTTTTTTTCGTCTGTCTTTGTCTTTTCCTCTTTCTGCTCCGGAGCCGGCTTATCCTTTTTTCTTTCCGGCGACTGTACGTTGGCCGTTCCGGCATTCAGGGTGGCAAAACAATTGCCGACAAAATAAAAAATCAGCGCTGTCAGCAAAAGGCTTCCCACAAACAGCAGCCTCCGAATCCGTTTTCTTCGTATCCGTTTTTTTCTGTACTCTTTTTTTTTGTACTCTTTTTTTCTTTTTCTCTCGTTTTCCTGTTCCATTTTTATCATCCCTCTTTCCTTGTATTTCATTTCGACAGTAGTATAACAGAGGAATGTACCTTATCCGTAACATTTTTGTATCATATTTGTAAAATCTCATATAATCCTTTCACTCCGATGTACACATACCCTTTTTCATTCTCTATTCCATATTCTCTTATAAATGGAAGTCTTACAGCGGAATCGTTTTCGGATTTTATATTCTCTTTTGTTTCAAACAGAATGGAACCCCTGGTATACCATAGTACACTCCTGCTGTCATCCTTTTCTTCCAAATCCTCTGCCATTTCCACTTCACATATTTTATCATCTTTTTCCGCATCCGTTGCACTTACGCTGCCTGCATAGCTGTCGTAATCATCAAGCACCGTTACAATCTGGTATTTTGCCTTTTCAGGCAATTGATAATAAGCTGTAAGCGCTTCCATCAATACCGCGCTCTCCTCCTGATAATGATAATATCTGTGTTTATTTTGAATTTCTTTTATGTCCGTGACCAGCTCATCGGAAAGCCTGATGGCATACAGCTTGTGATACTCCATATCCAGCGCCAGTTCCAAATGATACCAGCCGTCCTGGCTCTGTCCTTCATATGTCAGTTTCCAAAAAGCGATGCTGCCCTCCGACGCTTTTTTCTCATTGTCTGTTATATATGCCATATACAGTTCCCGGCTCACCAGATCCTGTGCCTGAATCACTGGATAAGAAAAACGGATATCACACTCAGAAAAACTTTTCAGTTCTTCATTTACAATATTTGTCAGTTCCTCCCCCGTAAGCATGTCGTTTTCTGTTTTCATCATCACAGAAGAAATCGAATACCGTAAGGGGTCTGAACTTCTAAGCGCAAGGCTGTACAGCCGCTCGTCCCATGTCCTCTCTTTTTCAAATGCATACAGCTCCATCTGCACTTCCTCTTTTTTCTGCAGCGTATTTCTGTCATAAACAGCAAATACAAATCTGGGCAGCTGCCACGATGCCAGTATTGCTGCCCCTGTTCCTGATAACATAAGCAATATTTTCGCAATGGATTTTGTTTTATGTTTCATCCTGTCCTTCTCCTGTCTTTTCACGCTGCCCCTGATACAAAGGAAATTCTATTGTCACTGCAGTCCACTCCCCGAGCTGGCTTTCAATTTTCCAGCATGCATTGTGAATGGAAACAATTTTATCGCACAGCGCCATGCCAAGACCGGCGCCTCCCTCTTTCCTCGCCCTCGATTTATCCACCATGTAAAAGGCTTCTTTGATTCGTTCCAGTTCCTCTTTCGGGATTCCCCTCCCATCATCTTCTATTACCAAAATGTATAAATCATCTCTTATTATGCCTTTTACGTATATATTTCCAAATTCCTCACATGCCTTCCGGCTATTATCCAAAAGGTTGCAAAACAGGGAAAAGAAAAGGTCCTCGTCTGCATAAATGGTCCCCTCCTCCAGCTGCACCTCGCAGCAAAGCTGTTTTTCCTTCAATCCCATCTGCATGGCCGGCATCGTTTTTTCAACAAGTGCTTTTACCGACAGCGGATGCATCCGGATTTTTTTCTCACCCATTCCTGCGAGCTCCAGCATTTTATAGGAAAGATGCTCTAAGCGCGTCCCCTGCCGGAAAATGTAATCTCCACACAAAAACACCTCCTCTGCCGACAGCTGCATCGTCCGCAGCATGTCCGCATATCCGACAATCGAGGTCAGGGGTGTTTTCAGCTCATGGGCAAAGGACGCCGTAAATTCTTCCTGCTGCCGTACATTTTCCCGGAGCCGGTGCATATTTTTTTCAAGCCGGTCTGCCATGTGATTGAAATCTTCCATCAAAACAGTGACCTCGTCGTTGCCCCGGACCGCCACCCGGCTTTTGTAATCGCCGGCAGCAAAGCGCCTTGCCCCCCTGGACAGCTGCCGGATCGGCCTTGTGAAATTCGCTGAAAAAAGAAAAGACAGCACGCCTGCCAGCAATGTCGCAATTAATAAGATAAGCCGGTACTGGCTGTAAAGTTCTTCCCTTTTTTGGTAGATATAGGTGATATCGTGGTCAATCTCCACATAATAATTTCCTTTTTTGTTCTCCATAAGGGACAGAGACTGCAGATAATAATTCCCCTGGGATTTCACGGTCTGCCACATGCACGCGTTCTCTCCCCGCAGCTCGTCGTAAGCATGGGAAATCTGTTTACTGGTCCTGTTCTCATATATCATCTCGCCCTTTTTCTGGTAAATCCTGACAATATCGTTCTGGCTTCCCAGGGAATTTACCAGGGATTCCCCTATCTGCGCCACAGCGTAATCGATTGCTTCATACTCTTCCGGCAGCCCGTTTAAAGCGGAGCGCACCGAATACTGGAACATACTGATTTTTTCACTCATGCGGCTTTTCTCTTCTTCCACATACATCCGAAACACAGAATAAAGAAGAAAACTGGAAAATATCGAAAAAACAAGCAATATCAGCCCCAGCATGCCGACAAACTGCTTCCAGAATAATTTTATTTTTCCCCTTTTTCTTTTCCCTGCCATATCCCTTTTTGCATCCTATTTTTCTACAAACCGATATCCTACTTTATAGATTGTTTCGATATGCCGTTCCAGTCCGAGTTTCTTTTTTAACCGCTGCACATGCAGATCCACCGTACGGCTCTCCTCCATGTAAATATCGTCCCATACACGCTCATAAATCGTTTCCCGGTAAAGCGCCCTGTTCGGATTCTGTACAAATAAAAGCAGAAGGTCAAATTCCTTGTATGTCAGAACAACCGGTTCCCCGTTTTTCGTTACTGTCCTCGCCAAAACGTCAATTTCCATGTCCAGAACCCGCAGCTTCTGTACCGTCCGGTGATACCGCCTTAACACGCTCTCCACTCTTGCAAGCAGTTCAATAATCTGAAATGGCTTGACCATATAATCGTCAGCGCCCAAGCGCAAACCTTTGACCTTATCCATGGTCTCCCCCTTTGCAGTCAGGAAAATAACCGGTATCTGCAGAGATTTGGCATATTCTAACAGCTCATAGCCCCCAATGTGCGGAAGCATGATGTCAAACAGACATAAATCAAAGGCTTCCTTCTCCAGCATATCTGCTGCCTCCTGTCCATCTAAGGCAGCTTTTACTGCATACCCCGCTTTTGCAAGATTCATGCATATCAGGTTTGAAATGGCTTCGTCATCCTCGGCAACTAATATTTTTATCATTTTGTCCACCACTTTCATGTCCGTAATACAAGCTATATGGTTACAATTACAGCGCCCCTGGGCATGTAATGGGATATCCTTATTGTGCCCAAAAAAATAAAAAAAGCTGCTGCTTCACAAATTTTCATTTGCCTGAAAGCGGCAGCCCCTTCATCTTATTATTTTTCACAGACTTATCTGACGGCAAGTCGCCGCTTCCATCCGTAGGCACATACCGTCAATGCTGCCAGAGAACAGAACACAATCAAATGCATGCCGTCTTTATTCTCTGACGCTGTATTCGGGAGTTTCGAACCACCGCCGCCTGAAGTTCCCTCAGATATGAGACCTGCTGATACAAGCGCATTATAGGCAGCAGAGCCCTTTGGTACGTTAAAAACAACGGAAGGACTGATATTCTTGAACGCGTCTGTTCCAATCGCCGTATTTCCATTCTGTATCGTTACCCTTGACAGATTGCTGCAGCCATTAAACGCACCTGCCATGATGTCCGTCACATTGCTCGGAATTGTGACACTCCTAAGGCTGGTACAACCGCTAAACATATTTTCTCCGACACTCGCCACATTGCCTGAGAGTGTTACACTTGTTAATGCCGTACATCCGTTAAACACACTCGGACCCATAGAAGTAACACTATTCGGTATTGTGGCACTTGTAAGACTGGTACAATTCGCAAATGCCTGATTACCAATAAATGTTACACTACCTGGAATTGCAATATTGGTCAGACTTTCACAATTGTTAAACGCTGTATCGTCAATTCTTGTCACCCCATTTGGAATTGTTACACTTGTAATATTACGGCAAAGATCAAACGCTCCTTCTCTGATTCTCGTCACACCACTCGGAATTATGACACTCGTAATATTAGTCTTGCCGGCAAACGCGGCTTTACCAATTTCTGTTACACCACTTGGGATCGTGATATCACCGCCGCTCCCGGTATATCCTGTCAGTTTACCATAACTATCTATCACAAATCCGTCTGCAGTTGTCTCTGCGTGGACGCAATTCTGCGCCTGCACACATCCTATAAACAAAACTGCCGCTGCCAGCAGCATTCTCACAATCCTTCTAATTCCCATACCGTTTCTCCTTTCGTTATATTTTCAAATATCTTTATATAATTTGCAAATAAAGTCTTTTTCTACTTTATATTATCACAAAATGTCCATTTCGTCAATAATTGGAAATTTTTTTCCGCAAAAATCCGTTTTTATTTCTTTTATTTGATATCATCCGTTTTCATCTGCCGTATATCCAGTATGAAACACATCAACTTTCCAGTATTTCTGTGTCGGAACGCATAAAAAATTTGACGAAACAACGCGTAAATGCTATTATGAAAAGAAGAAAGAAGGAGCAGAACCTCTACTATATTTTTACGGATGGAAAGGCAGGTATACGAGAATTAAAGCCTATGAAGCATAAGAATCTAAAAAGAAAGGCAGCTAATTTCCTCTTTGCCTTCTTCCTAATTTTAACTTTAATAAGCGGAACTTTTGTGATAAAAGATTTGATTGCACAATATCATGAAAAAATATTCTGGGAAAATATACAGAATAAAAAAAAGTCAGCAGACACACCGGCAGAAAAGCAAAACTCCCCAACTATTTTACCAGAATATCAAACCCTTTACGAAACAAATCCGGACATGGTAGGCTGGATTAAAATTGATGGAACAAAAATCGACTATCCGGTTATGCAGACAAAAACAAAGCCGCAGTTTTATTTGCGGAAAAATTTTGAAAAAAAGGAAGACGATCTCGGAACCCCGTTTGCTGACTACCGCTGCAGCATTCTGGATAACAGAAGTTTTAATGTCATCATTTACGGACACTACGCTTTCGATGACAGCATGTTTCGCTGGCTGCTGAATTATGAAGCCGAAACATGGTATCAGGATCACAAAACGATTCTCTTTGACACCATCCGGGAAAAGGGCAAATATGAAATCGTTGCCGCATTTTATTACGATGCCGCCGACGCCGTTTTACGGGACCCCGGCTCTGAACATGGAAAGGATTCCTACACCTTTTATAATTATATCGAACTGGATTCCAAAAAAGGATTTGAAAAATTCAAATCCGGAATCGAAAAACTGAAATTGTACCAGACAACAGAATCCATCCAAAAGGAGGATTCCTTAATCACACTGGTCTGCTGCGCACCCGTGGAATTTTCGGGTATTGAAGAGACGGGCCGGTTTGTTATCGTGGCGAAAAAGATGTCCTGACACCCAGCTCTTTTTTCAGATATTCATACCGTTTTCGCTTCTCCTCCTTAAAAAAATGCATGGCAGACTCCCGCTCCTGCTTTTCCTTGTTCGCATATACCAGCTCCCCTGCCTCATCCCCAAACTGTTCGCTCGTCAAATCGAATGTATAACCGTCTACCACATTATAACAGTGAACGGAACCATTTTTCGTAATCAGGCCGTATACATCCCCACCAAAAATATCCTGCGCAAGAAAGGCGGTAATGGAACACTGTCCGAGCGTTTTGTTCTCCGGCGACCAGTCTGCGCGCATTCTCGGCGCACATGTATCCGCACACCAGATATCCGCCAGGGCATCATATAGATTTATCGGTGTCTCTATCCCTTTATATAAGTGCTTTTCTGCCTTTACACGACCAGCTTCCTGCCAGCCGTAAAAATGATATTCCATCTCAGACATCTCCCTTTCCTTTACAAAAATATATCTATATTATACAATATTTTTTCTCATTTTCAAGCAATAAAAATTGAAAAAAGGCTGCCATATATTTTATTGTAGATTTCGTGTTCAAAAAATTATTTCTGGCAGCCTCTTTCTATGTTCAACGTTTCTTATTTTTCCTGCTTCTTATTTTTCTAAGTTCAGCGCAATTCTCAATATTTTTTGTGCATCAGATAATGTTACAGCTTTATCCTGGTCCATATCCGCATATGTGATATCTTCCAGCAGCTCAAGGTTCAGCGCATGCTTTAATGCTTTCCGCGCGTCCGCAAGCTCTACTTTTCCATTTTTATCCGCATCGCCCATCTGAAAAACAGTTCCCGGCTGCTGGTTCCCGCCGCCATTCGGCTGTTCCGGCTCCTCATCTGTCGAGGCCACTCTGGTGCCATTTACCATAAGCTGATAGGTATTCTGGGCATTTATATTTTCTGACCAGCAGAACACATACGATGCCTGATACTCTGCACTGTTACCCAGCCACTGCGCTTCTGCCGAACAAATTGCTTCCCCGTTTGCGTCACACACAGTTACTACATCCCCCTCTTTTATGGAAATACTGCCCGCAGGTCTGTCCTGGCCCATTTCGCCCGGCGTTTGTCCGCCCGCTCCCGGTATCTGGCCGCCCATTCCAGGCACTGCTCCGGCTCCGCTTACATCCCCGTTTCCCGGCATCTGCCCGCCTGCCCCTGGCATTTGGCCGCCTGTTCCAGGCATCTGCCCGCCTGCTCCCGGCATCTGGCCGCCTGCTCCTGGCATCTGCATGCCGCCCGCAGCGCCAAACTGTACATAATGGCTGTTCTCTTTCGGAAGTGCACCCATCGGACTGTATGTTCCGATTGCCAGCACACTGCCTCCATCCATCACAAGCCCACCGTCGCAATCGAGAGGATCTCCCTCTCCGGCTCCGCTGCTTCCCAGCACAACCGTATTTCCGCCATGAAATGTCAGAGTTCCGTTTGAATCAAATCCATCTCCCTCAGAGCAGGAAATATAGTGATTTCCGCCATTCACAACGAGTTCATACGCATAATTCACCAAATCAGAATTTGCGGCATTTACACCATCATCTGATGCAAATAATTTCGTTACACCGGAGTTTAAATATACCTTTGCCCCTTCGACTGCCTCCACACTATCCTTCACATAAATGTTTAATTCCTCGTCATTTGCGCCTGTCTCGCCAATCGTATTTACATAATCCGCATGAATACCGTCATCCCCGGAGGCAATTGTAAGCCTTCCGCGGCTGATTGTCACATTCCGGTCTGCATGGATGGCGTCATCGGCACAGTCAAGCACGATCGTTCCGCCATTGATAACCAGGTCGCACTCTGTCGCATCCATCTGTGCAGTCTCGCCTGTTTCTTCATTTACAATAATATCATAAGAGCCGGAAACCTTCAATCCCTTTGCACTCGGATACGAATCATCATCCTTATCGTATACGGCATCTGCACCTCCATAGGTTTTAATATTCAGGCTGCCGTCATTTACTGTAATCGACTCTGTCGCCTGAATCCCGTCATTTTCACAATCCATTACAACCGTACCTCCGTTTACGGTCACACTTCCCTCTGCCGCATCATCTGCCGCCGATTTGATTCCGTCGCCTCCGGATTTTATCTCTATATGTCCTCCGTTTATGATGACATTATCCTCATTAGAAATACCGTCGTCTTTTGAATCAATTTTTAAGGTACTGTTTTCAAAAATAAACGAACCATTTGTCTTTATACCATTTTTTCCGTTGGCATCCACCGTCAGTATCCCGCTTCCGTCAACCGAAAGCACACTGCCCGCTTTTGCCTTTATTACACAATTCTCCGCATCTGCATTGTCTGCATGTGTTTTATCATTGTTGGCTTCCGTATCAGACAACACATTTTCGCCGTATACCAGAAGCTTTACTTCCGTGCCTGAATGAAACACAAACGGCGCTGTCTGCTCTGCATTTAACTGCAGGCTGTCAAGGATGATAACCACTCCCTTTGTATTCTTATTAACCTTTACGGAACCGTCCTCACAGCTTCCTGCCAGATAATACGTCCCCGCTTCACTTATTGTCAGTGTTTTTCCCTGAACCTTATATCCGGCTTCACTGCCCTCTTCAACCACAATTTCTTCATCCGTAAATGTAAATGCCGTGTGTCCTTCTGCAGCGTCAGGTTTTTGCCCGGCAGCCTCCGCCCTTACACTTGTTACTCCTGAAAATATCGTGCTTTGCACAAGCACTGCCGCTATTGCAAAAGCCGCGGCCCTTTTTAAATTTTTCATAATTATCTTCCCTTCTTTAAGTCAGACTGACAGAACTAAATTATTTTTCTGCAATAAATGGATACTACTGTTTTTCCATTTACTGTATCTAACTTTAAACGGGAATTCTATTGAACACATGTTAAAAAAATGAAAGCTGTGTGATAATTATGTTATTTCTTCCTTCACATAGAAGCCAGGGCATGTCTGAAACTCCATTTATGCCGACCGTGCCTGCTGCCGGACACAATCCTATTGCAGAAGCGAGTCTTCCTGCCCATAATGGATAACCTCATCCATCAGAATATTTACAAACTGCCGTGCTCCCTCCTTATTGAGATGGTCCGCGTTCATAAACCATTCATAATTATTTATAAAGCGCTCATCAAACGCATAATCACAATATAGCACATTTGTCCTGCTGACAATTTCATGTATGACGCCATAAAAATCATCATACAAATGCGGATCATTTTTCCTGACTGTATCTGTATATTCCTTCATAAGCGGAACAGTAACTAAAACAGGCGTATATCCCCTTTTCTGACAGTCCTTTACCATATAGTCCAGGGCGTCAATCTCCTCCCTGTTCCATATTCGGTTTCCCTTTTCATCAAGTCTGTATGCAATGTGCCTTTTATATGCGACCTCCGCATCACTCCTGACCCAGTCAGCCGATGCAGCTCCCGACCACCCCTCATCAAATGTATCTTCTGACCTGCCAAGCATGACTTTGATAAATTTGTCACCAGCAATTAAGGATGGCAGAGTATTTACATAAATATCTGTCTTAAAATCATACTCCTTTATCAAACCGGAAGGAAGTATACGGTAATACCTTTTGTTTTTTTCAGCGAATCCGCCGTTTATACACTCGTCATTTCCAAAAAAAGAAAAATACGACACCGGAATAAATACAACAGCCCCCTTTGCTATATCCTCCTTATAATTGTCATACAGTCTTTTGTCATAGGATAACGTCTGCGAGGAAAGAGCAAAATTAAAACAATTCATCCCTTCAGCGTCCTCATAATTAAATCCGCACAGTCCATGACTTGAGCCAAAATTACAAACCCGGATGGAGGAGGGAATTGTCTCAAACTTCTTTGTATTATCCGGATCTGACTTGTCCAGCTTCATGTATACATAATTCAGGCACGCCGTTGCTGCGGAAACAAGGAGAAAAAACAGAAACACGTTTGCTAAAAACTTTTTCATATTGAATCAGAACTGAAAATATATAAATTCAGCCGCCCCTTTCTTTTAAAATATATTTTCTCACAAAAA